>JAVBSA010000322.1:0-10010 GCA_031556915.1 Victivallis sp. | reverse complement strand
CATGACAGGATGGAAGCCCGAAACAATTCTGCAAATCAAAATTTTGCACCAGTTGACACAGCCGGGACCTGGAAAACTATCCTGGAAAAAATCAACGAACATGACAGGAAGACGCAATGGAAGTGATCAATGCCGGAATCGGCGGCAACAACAGTGAGAACGCGAGGGCGCGGCTCGAGAAGGATGTGCTTTCGCGGGAGCCCGATCTCGTGATTATGATGTTCGGCACCAACGACTGCCTCAATTCGAACAATCTGGTCCCGTTGGAACGCTACCGGGAGACTATGGTCTGGATGACGCGCCGCATCAAAGAGAGCGGAGCGCAATTGATTCTCTGCGCCATGCCCGATTTCAACGAACGGGCTTTGTTTCTGCGCCACGCGCCGGAGCGCTATGGGTACCGGCCGAAGGAACGCATTGCCGAGGAGCGCGCGATTGTGCGCGAAATCGCCGCTGCCGAAGGCGCGTTTCTGCTGGATGCATACGCGGCGTTCGGCCCTTCGGACGACAGTGTGGAATCGTGCTTCATCAACCTTGCCAACAGCGGCGACGACGACGGGGTTCACCCGACCGCCGCCGGCTATTGCAAATTTGCGCAGGCAGTCTTCAAGTTCCTGCAGGAGAACAACCTTGCGCCGGAGCGCATCGTCTGCTTCGGCGACAGCATCACGGCCGGAGCCAAAATGAAGACTTTCTCCGACAGTTATCCCGGACAGTTGAGTTTGCATTTTTCCGGAACCGTGCTATAGTAACGGTTTTCGCTCGCATGGTGTGAGCGGCAATTTCTCTATAGGAGTCGAGATCATGGAAAACCTTTACGAGGTTACCGCCGAAAGGTACCGGAAGTACGTCATGCCCACCTACGCCCCGAAGATTCTCTTCGTGCGAGGCGAGGGCGCGCGCCTTTGGGATGCCGACGGCCGACGCTATCTCGACTTTGCGACCGGGATTTCGGTCTGCAATCTCGGACATTGCCACCCGGGGGTGACCGCCGCCGTTCAGAAACAGGCGGCGAAATTGGTGCATGTCTCCAACCTTTACATGAACGAGGTGATGCCGCGTTTATCGGAACGGTTGATCGAAAAATGCTTTGACGGCGTGGTTTTCTTCGCCAATTCCGGCGCGGAATCCAATGAAGGCATGTTCAAACTGGCGCGGAAAATCGGCAATCAGACCGGCCGGAACGAGATTATTTCGATGGAAGATTCGTTCCACGGCAGGACGCTTGCAACGCTGGCCGCCACCGGACGGGCCAAATACCGCAAGGGGTTCGAACCGGATATGCCCGGTTTCAAACAGGTTCCGTTCAATGATTTCGAAGCGTTGAAGGCGGCGATCACGGACAAAACCTGTGCCGTGATCCTCGAACCCGTACAGGGTGAGGGCGGAATCCTGCCCGCCGACATCGACTATCTGAAAAAGGTTCGTGCGCTTTGCGACGAAAAAGATATCCTGCTGCTCTTCGACGAAGTCCAGAGCGGCATGGGCCGGATCGGAACCCGTTACGCGTTTCAGAGCTTCGGCGTCGAGCCGGATGCTTTTTCGATGGCCAAAGCGCTTGCCAACGGCCTCCCCATGGGAGCGTTTGTGGTGAAACGCAAATATGCCGGCACGTTGACGGTGGGAACGCACGCGAGCACCTTCGGCGGGACTCCGCTGGTGAGCGCCGCCGCGCTGGCGGTTCAGGACGCGTTCGACAACGAAGGCGTGCTTGAAAACTGTCGGGAACAGGGCGCTTATCTCATGAAGCGCCTGGCTGAAGTCGGCAAGCAGTATCCGTTCGTCAAGGAAGTGCGCGGCATGGGTTTGATGATCGGCGTGGTGCTCGACCGCGAAGCGGCGACTCTGGCCGGACTTTGCCTGAAACAGGATCTGGTGGTGCTGACCGCGGGTGAAACCGTGCTCCGGCTGCTGCCGCCTTTGAACCTCACCCGCGCCGAAGCGGATGAAGGTGTGGAAAAAATCGCCGCCGCGCTGGCGGAATTGGCCGCTTCGCTCGGCTGAGGAGGAATGGAATGCAAAAGGATCTGTTGACCCTGGGGGATCTTGAAGAAATATTTGAACTTTCCGCAAAGCTGAAGGCGGAGCGGGGCAAGGTGGAGTTCACTCCGCTTGCCGGTAAAAGCATCGGGTTGATTTTCGCCAAGGCTTCGACGCGGACGCGTGTTTCGTTCGAAGTCGGCGTCGGCGAGCTCGGCGGGCGCCCTCTTTATCTCGATCAGGGGAAGATGCAGAGCGGCCGAGGCGAGACTCCGGCGGACACGGCGAACGTGCTCAGCCGTTATTTGCATGGCATTGTGATCCGTACCTTCTCGCAGGCGGAGGTGGAGGAATTGGCGCGTGTCGCCACGATTCCGGTCATCAACGCGTTGACGGACGACTATCATCCCTGCCAGATCCTGGCGGACCTGCTGACGGTGAAGGAGTATTCCGGCCGGGTGGATTCGTCGATCCGGATGGCTTTTTACGGCGACGTGCGGAGCAACATTGCCAACTCGCTGATCCTGGCGGCGAAGCTGACCGGGATGGAGCTGGTGCTTTCCGGCCCGGAAGCGCCGAATCCGGCGTTGTTCGCGGGTTGCTCCAATGTGAAGTGGGAGGTTGATCCGGTCAAGGCGGCCGAGGGTGTGGATTACTTCTACACGGACGTCTGGGTGAGCATGGGCTTCGAGGAGGAGACGGCGCAGCGCATGAAGATGTTCCGGCCCTACCAGGTGAATGAGAAGTTGTTTGCCGCAGCGAAACCGGATGCGAAATTCCTGCATTGTTTGCCCGCGCACCGCGGGGAAGAGGTGAGCGCCGGGATTATGGACGATCCGAAGCGTTCGATTGTCTTCGACGAGGCGGAGAACCGCTTGCACGTACAGAAGGCGGTCATGGCGCTGCTGATGAAGTGACCCAGTGGGGCGGCGGAAGCCGCCCGGGTCCAGGGCCACTCGGCCCTGGCGGGAGTCCAGAGGGCGCGCAGCCCTCTGGCATGTGTGCGCGGAGCGAAACAGCTACATCGGAAAAATCGTGATTTTTCCCGTGTAGCGCACACGGTTCTTTGCGCCGACAGGCGCAAAAACCAGCCCCCGGAAGGGGGCATCCCCCGCCGGATAACGCCCTTAACAAAGAAATAACCATATGAGTCTCTGGGCAATCTTTATTCTCGCAGTCAGCGTCTCCATCGACGCCTTCGCGGTCTCCATCGGCGGAGCGCTTTGCTCCCTGCCGGAGAAACGTTTCCGCAACGCCTTCTGGGCCGCCCTCTTCTTCGGCGCCTTCCAGGTCATCATGCCGGTCATCGGCTACTTTACCGCGACATTGCTCGCGGATATCGTACAGGCCGTCGACCACTGGCTCGCCTTCCTCCTGCTCGGGTTCGTCGGCGGCAAAATGATCTATGAAGCGCTGAAAAAGAAGGCGGAAGAAGATTGCGGGTGCGCCCCCGACTTCTTCGCGCCCAAAGCCCTCTTCGTACCCGCCGTCGCCACCAGTCTCGACGCGCTTGCCGTCGGCGCCGGACTTGCTTTCGCGCACACTGAAATCTGGGCGCCCGCCATCGCCATGGGTATTGTGACCGCCATCGCTTCCGCCGTCGGCGTTCTCGCCGGGAAACGGCTCGGCAACCTCGCCGGCGAGAAAATCATGCTCTGCCTCGGCGGCGGAGCAATCATCCTCATCGGGCTTAAAATCCTGATCGAACATCTCATGGATTGAACCGGTCAAACGTGTTTGGTGAGCCAATTGCAAAACTATTTTGTCTGCTTTTGCGTCTTATCGAGCGCCTTTGTTGCCTTGAGGTGTTTTTTGCGTAGCGCTGCTACGCCTGAAGCACCTCAAAACAACAAAATCACTCGATAATCCGGCAAAATCATGACAAAAAGCAGTTTTGTAATTGGCTCAGGTTTTAAAAAGGTTAGAAAATAACCTTTTTTTCTCATTTCCTATTGGCATATCCATAAGAATGGTATATACTATTTTTAATATGCCTAAGGAAAGGGGGAACAAATGAATGCCGGTTTTAGTGTTTCCATGACCCCGCGCCGAATCCTCAAGTGTTTTACGCGCAAGTTCAATTTCCCGAAAGTTGTCTCCATCATCGAAACCATGGCTGCGGGATGCGGATGCAGCGTCAACCGGACCGACGAACAGATTGCCGTTAATTTCTGCCCGCAAGGCGATCTTTTCATTCAGGCGGATGAAGAACAGCAAACCGTCTGCGCAAGTGCCAACAGCTCCATCGCCGGTCCCGGTTTTCACGCCGCGGCAATCGATTTCTGCAACGCATTGGCCAAAACCGCCGGCCTGGCCGCCGTTTATCAGGAGGAAGATCCCTATAGCAAGAGCGGCGACTTCGAAGGATTGCGGAACGAAGTCTTTCTGCCGTTCCTGAAAGAGCTGTTGGATGCCGTGGAGGCGCATGGCCGCGAAAGCAGCGAAGCCATCTGTTTCGCGTGGCCCGACGAATGGTTCCTCCTGGCCGACGCCCCCGAAAACTGCTGGTATTGTCCGACCGGGCTCTATCCCTGTTCCGTAAAAAGCCTCTTTGAACAGGATCCGATGGCGTTCCTGCTGGATTTCTTCATCTGGCCGAATCAGGCCAGGGACGCGCGTTACCGGCGCAACCTGGCCATGAGCCATGCCTGGACCCTCTGCTCCTTCCAGGCGGCCGATCCCATGTGCAAGAAAATATGCAAGGAACTCGAAGCCGTGGCGACGGAAGATCCCCAGTTGCCGTTCCCCAAAAAACTCTACCTGGAGCTCTGCGGAATCACCGGCCGCACGCCGATCGGCCTCGACGGCATGGCGGAGGATAGCCGCTTTGAATCGGTCGGTTTCCGCAAATTCCCCCTGCTGGCCCCTGTCGGGAATTGGGAATTTCTAATCCCGGGCGGATTCCGGCGCGAAACCCTGGAAGACGGCGTGATCCGGCTCGCCGACCCCGACCACTGCATCAAAGCAACAAGCTCCGCGTGCATGGTGGCCCCGGAAGAAGAAGAAGAGTTCCGTGCCAAAATGCTGGGCGCCCCCATGCGCCAACACCCCGATAAAGTGTTTCTGGAAGAAGTTCCGGCAGGCGCCGAATGCCATGTCGAACTCTTCCGCGTCAGCGACGATTGGCCGCATTTGTTCCTGTTGGAATGCCGGAAAATCAAACCCGGCGGTCAAATGCTCACCATCATGTTCAACTTTGAAACCCGCGGCGATTACCAATGGGGGCTCGATATCCTCAAAACCGCCCGCTGCCGCGAGGCTTTGGAATAGGTGAAAAAAGCGTATGTCTCTCGGTTTTCAAGTTTCTATGGTTCCACGCCGTTTTCTGGGGATAATCCCGGGGAAAGCCGATTTTCGGAAAATCCTTGTGCTGGCGGAGAAAATTGCCGGGGAATGTGACGGTTGCGTCGAAGGCGCGGAGAACAGCTTCAAGGTGAGTTTCTGCCCGGAAGGCGAGATCTTCTTCTCCTTTGACGGTGCCACCCTGAGAGGGGAAACCACCAGCTCCATCGCCGGGCCCGGGTTTCATGCCATGGCGGTTGATTTTTGTGACCTGTTGGCAAGGTTCGCCAATCTCAAGGCTGTTTATGAAGGGGAAGACCCCTATCTGAAGCACCGGGATTTCGATGCTCTGTGCCGCAAAGAGTTTCTGCCCTGGCTTGGCAGTCTGCTGGAAATGCTTGAAGAACAAGAACGCAAAGGCGCTGGGGAATTCTATCTCTCCTGGCCTCTGGATCGCTATCATCTGGAACAGGTTCCGTCAAATTACTGGATCTGTCCGACCGGGATCTGGCCCTTCTCGTCAAGAGTGAGGTTCCTGCAGGATCCGGAAGCGTTTTCGCGCGATTTCTTTATCTGGCCGCATCGCCGGAAGGATGTCTGGTATCACCGGAACCAGGCAATGAGCCTGGCTTGGACGGAATACAGCTTTCTGCCGGATGATCCGCTCGGCGATTACCTGCGGGAGAGTTTGGAGCGGGTGGCAGGCGATTCGCCGAAAATCCCTTTCCCGAAGAAGCTGTATCGCGAACTCTGCGAAATCGGAAAGAGTGTGCCCGTCGATCTCGACGCTTTGCCGGAGGATACCCGTTTCGCTACGATCGGATTCCGCAAATATCCATTGCGGGAACAGGTTTTCGCGTGGGAATTGCTTCTGCCGGGCGGATTCGGGCGAAGCAATGATCCGGACGGAACGATCCTTTTTTACGGAGAGGGGCGAACGGTCTTCGCTTCCGTGCTGACCTGCGAATTGCCGCCGGGCGAAGAGGAGAATTTTTTCCGCTCCGTCCTGAAGCATGAGGTCAAAGAAGGAGAGGAACCGATTCGGGATTTCCGGTTCGAGAAGATGCACGCCGCGCTCAGCAAAGTGCCGACGGAACAGTGGGAATTCCCTTATCTGCTCTTCTGTGTCAAAGCGGAACCCGGTTGCGTCCTTTATCTGTCATGCAATTTCCGGGAGAAGGACGATTACCAGTGGGGACTCGACCTGCTTCAAAATGCCCGCTGCCGAAACGGAAAGAACGAGTAATTCTATTTTCTCTGAAGTTCCCGCGCTGCTTCGAGGCGTTTGATGTTGAGGGTCAGTTCTTTTACGGAGAGGGCTTCTTTTCCGAAGAGGACGGTGCTTCGTTTCATGCGTTCCTGTTGGATTTTGAGGTGATCTTCCAGTTCCTGCGGGGAGAGTTTGGAGAGGCTTTCGGCGCCTTGCAGGAAGAAGGGCGCTGCCTGGAGTGTGTTGTTGGCGGGGGTGTTTGCCTTTACCGCGGCGAGGGCGCGTCTTACCTTGTTCAGGGCGGCCCTGGCTTCGAGCGTGTTCAGTAGCGGGGCTCCGCCGCGCTGATAGAGGAGTTCTACTTTTTCGGCGTCGTCGTCGAGGGTTTTCGCCATATTTTCCAGTTTTTCGAGACCGTAGCTTGCTATGGCCGCATCCGATTGCAGGTAAATGGGATAGGCAAGCTGGATTTCACGGTTTGCCGGGATTTCACCGGATGGATTCTGCAAGCGGGCCAGGGTGCTTTCGAGCGATTTTACATCGGCTTCGGGGTAAGCTCCGTGACCTTGCAGTTTCCGGGCGAGCCTGATCCGTTCTTTCTGAAAGGCGATTGCTTCCGGCAGTTCTTCCGCCGACAGGGTGGGGCGGTAATCCGGCGAAGCGGGCAGGGGTTGATTCCGCAAATCACTCACGCCGAATGCGGCCCCCAAAATACTGATTATGGTTATCGCAATTAATCTCTTCATTTTGAATTCTCCTGATTGGAAATGTTTCGTTGTGAAGTCTGCAAAAAAAATCCCGGCATCGCCGGGAATTTTTTTGCGTACTCCGCACCGGCACGTTGCCGGTCGGGAGGAGTCAAGAGGGGGGCGAAGCGCCCCCTCTTGTTCCCACGGCCTCTGGCTTACTTCATCAGTTCGCCGAGGTTCTTGTAGAAGGTCATGCGGCGCTTGGCGTCTTCTTCGGCCTTGGCGAAGAGCGCTTCGGCTTCAGCCGGGGCGGTCTTGAAGAGGGCCTTGTAACGGTTTTCGCTGCGGATGAACTCCTGGTAGCTGGCAGTCGCTTCTTTGGTTTCCCACTTGAAGGGCTGGGCTTCCGCCGGATTGTAGCGGTAGAGCGGCCAGTAGCCGGCTTCGACCGCGCGCTTGGCTTCGACCTGGCTCTTGGACATGTCGATGCCGTGGGCGATACAGGGCGAGTAGGCCATGATGATCGACGGGCCCTTGTGGGCTTCGGCTTCGCGGATCGCGGTCAGCGCCTGCTGGCGGTTCGCGCCCATCGAGATCGAAGCGACGTAGACGTTGCCGTAGCTCATGCACATGAAGCCGAGATTCTTCTTGGTGTGACGCATGCCGCTGTTCGCGAAGAGCGCCACGGCACCGATCGGGGTGGACTTGGAAGCCTGACCGCCGGTGTTGGAATACACTTCGGTATCGAGCACGAGGTTGTTGACGTTGGGGTTCTGCGCGACCACGTGGTCGAGGCCGCCGAAACCGATGTCATAGGCCCAGCCGTCGCCGCCGAGGATCCAGACGGACTTGTCGACGAAGTAGTCCTTGAGCTCAAGCATCTTGGCGTAGATTTCCTTCTTCTCGCCCTCGGACTTGGCAACCGCGGTCGGCAGCAGGGCGCCGATCTTTTCCTGGACTTCGATCGCCGCGTTGGAGGCGTCGTCCCAGTTGGCGACGGCGCAATCGAGCAGGTTTTTCATCTCGTCGCAGCAGACGCCGAGTTCCTGGATGCGCTTCACAAGGCTCATCAGCTGGGTGCGGTTGGTGTCGACCGCGAGACGCATGCCGAAGCCGTATTCCGCGTTGTCTTCGAAGAGGGAGTTCGCCCACGCCGGGCCGCGGCCCTTTTTGTCCTTGCAATAGGGCAGCGACGGGAAGGAGCCGCCGTAGATCGAAGAGCAGCCGGTCGCGTTGGCGACGATCATGCGGTTGCCGAAGAGCTGGCTGACCAGCTTGACATACGGAGTTTCGCCGCAGCCCGCGCAAGCGCCGCTGAATTCGAAGTACGGAGTCAGGAACTGCGAACCCTTGACGGTCTTTTCGTCGGTTCCGCCCATGACGTTGTCCGGCAGCGCCAGGAAGAACGCTTCGTTCTCGTTCTGGCCGGCGGCGCGTTCGTCCGGGGTGTGGGTCATGTGGATCGCCTTTTCCTTGACCGGGCAGGTTTCGACGCAGACGCCGCAGCCGGTGCAGTCTTCGATGAAGACCTGGAGGCGGTACTTGAGGCCGAGTTCCTTCTTGACCGGGGGCTTGGCGTCGACGGTCTCAAAAGAGGCCGGGGCGTCCGCGAGGTTCGCGGGCTCGATCAGCTTGGAGCGGATCACGCCGTGCGGACAGGCCATCACGCACTGGTTGCACTGGATACAGGCGGCCGAATCCCACTTGGGAACGCTGGGAGCGATTCCGCGCTTTTCGAAGCAGGAGGTGCCGATCGGCATGGAGCCGTCGTAGGACATGGCCGACACCGGAATGCTGTTGCCCTTCTGGTGGATGATCGGCTTCATCAGCTTGTTGGCGAAGTCGCCCATGCACTTGGTGATGATTTCCTTGGGCTCGTAGGCGGCGACGCCGTCCAGAGAAGCCGGAACCGGCACGACTGCCAGGTTCGCCAGCGTGTTGTCCACGCAGGTGATGTTCTTGGCGACGACTTCTTCGCCCTTCTTCTTGAAGGTCTTTTCGATCGCCTTCTTGATGTAGCCGATGGCCTGATCCACCGGAATGATGTTGGCGAGCTTGAAGAAGCTGACCTGCATCACGGTGTTGATGCGGGCGCCGAGGCCGGCGGCCATCGAAATCTTGAGCGCGTCGATGGCGTAGACTTTGATCTTCTTCTTGAGGATGGTTTCCTGCATGTCGCGGGTGAAGCGGCTGAAGACTTCATCGGCGGGCCATTCGCAGTTGAGGAGGAACGTGCCGCCTTCCTTGATTCCGGCGAGCATGTCGTAACGGCCGATGTAGGCCGCGTTGTGGCACGCCACGAAATCGGGGGCGGTGATGGTGTACTCGCTCAGGATCGGCTTGTCGCCGAAACGGAGGTGGGAGATCGTGATGCCGCCGGACTTCTTCGAGTCGTATTCGAAGTAAGCCTGGACGAACTTGTCGGTGTTGTCGCCGATGATCTTGACCGAGTTCTTGTTGGAACCGACGGTGCCGTCGGCGCCGAGACCCCAGAACATGCACGCCGTGGTGCCGGCGGGTTCGGTGATGATGATTTCATCGATCGGGAGCGAGAGGCCGGTCACATCGTCTTCGATGCCCACGGTGAAGTTGTGGGTGTTCTTGCCTTCGAGGTGCTTGTAGACCGCGAGGACCATCGACGGGGTGAATTCCTTGCTGGCCAGGCCGAAGCGGCCGCCGACAACCGAGATGTTCTTGCCGCAGAGCGCGTTGCGGACATCGAGGTAGAGGGGTTCGCCGGGGCTGCCGGGCTCTTTGCAGCGGTCGAGGACCGCGATCTTCTTGACGCTCTTCGGCAGCGCGCCGAGGAACGCTTCGATCGAGAACGGGCGGTAGAGGCGGACCTTGAG
>JAVBSA010000018.1:0-4932 GCA_031556915.1 Victivallis sp. | reverse complement strand
CGACTGGCTCGCCGTCGAACGCGAACTCGGGTTGATGCGGGTCGACCGCAGCCCCAAGCCCACGCTTCAGGCGATGAATGCGTTCGGCAAAATGCTCGATCGGGTAAACTTGCGCAAACTCCCGGCGCTCCGGCGCGACGCGGTGATGATTCTGACCCCCGACCAGGATCAGTGGGGTGTGGGGTACGCCGGTTTCATTCTCGCCAAACAGGCCGGGTTCGATATCGAATTTCAGTATGCCGACCAGCCGGTCAAACCTTCGCTCCTTTATATCATCCCTTCGCTGTCGAGCTGCAAGGGAATCACCCAGCGCCGTTACCGGGAAGTCCTGGCGGCGGTGGAGGCGGGTTCTACGCTGCTCGTCACCTCCGACGGCGGCTGTCTCGAGCCATTGGCCGGAGTGTTCGGGGTGGATATCGCCTATCACTGCCGCGCGACGGAGAAGATTGCGATCCGCTCTGAAGAACTCGATCTCGATTGTCCCGCCGGGCGGCTGGTCAAGCTTGCCAATCGCGATGCTGAAATTCTCGCCGTTGACGCCGACGGAGACGCCGTGTTCACCTGCCGCGCTTACGGCAGGGGGAAGGTGCTCTTCCTCGCGGCTCCCATCGAACGCGCGGCCACTGAAACGCCGCGGAGCTTCCTGCCCGGAGCGCCGGAATTTTACCGCCTCTACCGGATTGCCGCCGAACGGGCCGGAATCAAGCGGAACGTTCTGCGCACCAACCCGTTTTTGACGCTCACCGAGCATAGGGAAAGCGAAACCTCCCTGCTGGCGATTGCGGTCAACAATACGCCCGACCCGATCACCGACAAGATCTCCGGCGCTCCGGGCTGGGAGCTGGACACGGTGCTGTGGGGGGAACGGCCGGATACGGTGCCGGGCAATTCCGGCATCATTCTGCGATTCCGGAAACAGGGGTGAGATGCGATGGATTTTTCGGTGAAGGCGGTTCATTTTCAGCTGACCGCGCGCTGTAATTTAAATTGCACCTTCTGCGGCCAGCGCAAAGGGATGCTGGATGATGCGGTGAAAGACATGGAGCCCGATTTTTTTCTCCGCTGCGCCTCGGAACTTGCGCCGGGGAGCTGTGTCACCCTCTGGGGCGGCGAACCGCTGCTTTACCGCGAGTTCGACCGCCTGGCAACTGAACTGCATGAGAAGAACCTGGTGCTCGACATCGTGACCAACGGCACTTTGATCGACCGCCGCGCCGATGTCTTGAATTCCCTGTTCCGAACGATTTACGTCTCGGTCGACGGGCCGGAAAAACTGCATGACGCAATCCGGGGGCAGGGGGTCTTCGCCCGGCTCGAACGCAACTTGCCGCTTCTCCGGGAACGCAAAGGGGAGTTGGTTTTTCTCTGCACCGTCTCCGACGCCAACGTCGATCTCCTGCCGGAACTGCCCGGATTGCTCGCTTGCATGGGAGCCGACCGGATCATCCTGCAGCAGCTGATGTTCCTTTCTTCGGAAGAGATCGAAACCTACCGCGCCTATAGCCGGGAGCATTTTCATTGCGATTACCCCGCCCTCGGCGCTTTCCGTCGCGACGACGGCAAAGAGTACCTGGCAAAGCTCGACGCCGGACTTGCGCTTCTGAAGAAGGGAACCCCGGTTCCGGTCGAGTTTTATCCGCACCGGGCGGATGGCCCCGCCTGCCGCGCCCCCGAATGCCGGTTGCACGTCGGCGCGGACGGCGAAGTGGGGTTCTGTACCGATTACTACGGTTTCTCCATCGGCAACGCGCGGAACTCCACGTTGAAAGAACTGCTCAACGGCGAACGCGCCGCGCTCTGGCGGCAGGCGGTCGCGGAGCATAAACTGCCGATTTGCGATCATTGCGCCTGGCGAACGCAGGATTTTACTTGAATTACCGGAAAATGTGAATATATTGATTGAAATTGCCTGAAACGGGCATAATAACAAGGAGACTGTATGAGACTTCATCACTGGATGGCGGCGGCGGCGCTTCTGGGAGCGTTCACGCTCCGCGCGGAAGTGCCGGAGCTTCTGGAACTGGTTCCGGAAGCCAAAGGGTATGAGCTGATTGCGAAACTCAATCCGCTCCAATGGCATGCCAAGGGCTATCAGGTTGACCGTGCCGACCAGATTTCCGGCGACTTGAAGCGGGTGGGCTACCTCCTCAAGCTGACCGGCAAAGACGGCAAGAAAACCTGGGTTTTCACCGCGATGGATCCGTTCTCCAAAGAGGTCGGCAGCACGCTGGTTCCGAGCGTGGACTCCACCATTTACCAGACTTATGTCGACAACCTCGAAGTCGCCACCAACGTCGAAGGCGTCGCTACCGGCAAATTCGAGAAGGGCAACATCGAATTCTGGGGCAAGAACTACGGCGGCGGCAACGCCAAGCAGATTCCCGGCGCGACGGATGCTTTCGACTTCGGCGACGCCGTGGGCAAAGACGGCAACTACGGCTCGATGCAGGTTCACAACTTTTTGGAAAAGCAGACCGTTTTCGCCGTCAACAAACTGGCCGACGACAACACCCGCGATATCGGCATCGGCAACAATCCCAACGGCAACAAAGACTGGACGTTCGCATCGTCGGGCAAGAACTATTCCGACGCGGAACTTTACATCGTCGGCCAGTTCGACAACTTCAAGCTCACCGATGTCGTCACGCTCAATTCGAGCAAAGTGGAACTCATCGGCAAGACCGACCGCAATCCGGTCGAGTACGCCGTCGGCGACACGATCACCTTTACCCTGACGGCCGATATCGGCGAACAGAAGCCGACCGTCGATTATTTCATCAACTGGAGCCGCACCGGCGATGACGGCAAGACCGAAAAAGGCAAAGCCAAACTCGCCGACGGCGCGGTCACGATCAAGACCAGCCTCGACCGGCCGGGCTTCGTCCGCATCTACGCGACCCTGACCGACCGCAACGGCAGGAATATGAAACGGAACGTCATGCAGTGGGGACAGGAACGTTCGATCAATATCTTCTTCGACGGCGGCGCCGCCGCGGCCGTATCCGAAATCAAGCAGGCCGCTCCCGAGCCGGAAGACTTCGACGCTTTCTGGGTGAAACAGAAAGCCCGTCTCGCCGAAGTGCCGCTCAAGGCCAAAATGGACAAGCTCGACTCCAAAAACGGCAACGACGTCTATGCCGTCTCCGTCGATTGCGCCGGTCCCCGTCCGGTGACCGGTTACCTGACCATTCCGGAAGGCGCGGCCGATAAGTCGCTCCCGGCCCGCGTCATCTTCCAGGGATACGGCGTCGGCAAACAGGGAATCCAGGGCGGCAGCAAGAACGAAATCCAGTTCCAGATCAACGCCCACGGCTTTGAGCTCGGCAAGGACGACGCCTTCTACAAGGCGTTCGGCGAATCGATCAAATCCAACGGTCAGGGCTACGCTTTCGATCCCAAGCAGAACGCCAATGCCGAAGAGGCCTATTTCAACCACATGGCGCTCCGCCTGATGCGCTCGCTTGAATTCGTGAAGCAGCTCCCCCAGTGGAACGGCAAAAGCCTGATCGCACAGGGCGGCAGCCAGGGCGGACTCCAGTCGATCTGGGCGGCGTCGCTCGACCAGGATGTCACCAACTGCCAGTCCGACGTCACCTGGTGCTGCAACATGGCCGGCAACGAAGTCGACAAGCGCCTGTTCGGCGGCTGGTATATCAAGTATGTTCCCGCGCTCGGCTACTATGACGCGGTCAACCACGCCAAGCGGATCAAGTGCCCGGTGACGATCACCCGCGCCGGGTTGGGCGACTACGTCTGCCCGCCCTCCGGGCTTGCCGTGCTCTACAACAACATCACGGCTCCCAAGAAGATCTTCTGGGTTCAGGGCTCCGACCACGGCTACGTGCCGACGAAGCCCGAACGGTTCATGTTGGAAGCGAAATAACCGGAACCGGTTGATCGCCCGGATGCATCAGGCCTCCGGGCGATTTTTTTACGAGGTGATCGATGAAAACAGTACGGATTCTTCTCTGTATCGGCATCCTGGTCGTTTTTGCGGGCTGCCGTCATGCGGACGTTCTTGCACACAAACTTGAGATCTACATTCCTTCGACCGTCGAGGCCAACCGGGAATTCAAGCACGACGACGTGGTAAAGAAAACGCTGCAGCTCTTTGCACAGGAGTTCGGCGGATCCTCTTCCCTGGAAATTCAGGGCTGCTGGATCTCCCGCGACGGCAAGGCGCTCTTTGAAAAAGGCACGGTCTGTTTCGTCTATTGTTCCGGCGGCAAACTGGACAACGGGAAAAAACTGCTCCGGGAACTGGCGGCAAAAATGCGTACGGCCCTGCATCAGGAAGTCGTTGCGATCGTAATCGACGGCACCATGGAGTTTATCTGAATTTCATGACAAGCAGCAGAATTTCCGCTGCGAGCATGGTTCCTGAGGCGAGCAGAAGGTGGACGAACTTTGCGTTCCGGAGGCGGTGCGGGGCCGCGACCCCGCAGACTCCGACACCGACTCCGGAGAGAAGGGCGATTCCCATCTGGGCTTCCGCGTAGGTGGGGATAATGTGCCTTTCCGGCGGCAGCCAGAGGGCGAGACAGAATACAACGATTTGGGTGAGAATGAATCCCCACCCCCAAAGACGGTACTGGCGATCCATATTACCTCCTCTTGAAAGCCGTTTACGCACGGCGGAACCGCTTATGCGAATGCGCGGCGACGGTAAAAACTCCTCCGGAAATAAAGATAATTCCAAAAACGCACTCTTTCAACCCCATTTCCGGAAAATTTCCTCGGGAAATGTCTTGTAATCTCCCGTCTTCTGAGGTATAATAACCTCAATATTTTTATCGGGGATTTTTTTATGCGATTTTTCGTTTTTCTTTTGGCCGCTTCCGCGTTTGCGGCAAGCGCGGCGGTGTGGGACAGGATCCATTTCGGCGATTTTGAATCGGAGAAAGCCCACTCTTTTTCCGGCGAGTTCATGGA
>JAVBSA010000218.1:0-7094 GCA_031556915.1 Victivallis sp. | reverse complement strand
TGCTCCGCAACACCATTTTGTCTGTATTTTGAACATTTCTCAGTTTCCATCTCGCCCGGAATTCCTGAATTTTTTCTTTTTTCTTGAAATTGCTCTTGACATTCGGCATGGAATGCATCATAATTAATGTTCAAGAAACATATAGATTGCCAGCACATTAAAAAAAGAAAATTCAAACTATGATTCAATCCGTGGAACAAGCCGCTTTCTCTTTCGGCGATATCCCCGTCAATGCGGGATTCCGTCAGGAGGGCTACTGGGTGTGGTGCGGGTCGGTGGTGGAGGAACCCGGCAAGGGGTTCCATATGTACGCTTCGCGCTGGCCGCAGACTTACCCGATGTTCGAGGGATACATCTTCCACTCGGAGATCGTCCGGGCAAGCTCCCCGGTGCTGGAAGGGCCTTACACCTTTCAGGAACGGATCATTCCCGGAATTGCAGCCCCCGCCTGGTGCGCCCGCATGGCCCACAACCCAACCGTGCTCAAGTACGGCGACCGCTATCTCCTCGATTTCATCGGCTCGACTTACGAGGGCGACGCCCCCTCCCCCGGACAAATCGGCGAGAGCAAGGATTTCATGCGATCGGTCTATAACCGCATCCGGATCGGGCTGGCCGTGGCGGATTCCCCCGCCGGCCCCTGGAAGGTGCTCGACGCCCCGGTTCTCGAATCGCGCCCCGGCTGCTGGGATGAGCTTGTTGTGACCAACCCGGCCCCCTGCCTCCACCCCGACGGACGGATTTTTCTCTATTACCGCAGCAATACCCAGCAGGGACTCCGGATCGGGCTCGCGACGGCCGACCGCCCCGAAGGACCCTACCGGAGAATCCAGGAGGGACCGGTATTGGAAGGATTCCACGTCGAAGACCCCTTCGCCTGGCATGACGGAACTTTGTTCCATATGCTGGTCAAAGACCTCTCCGGCTCCATCACCGGCGAACTCATCGCGGGCGCCCATTTTCTCTCGGCGGACGGCGTCAACTGGCAGCCCGCCCCGGTCGCCAAAGGCTATTCGCGCACCGTCCGGCTGGCCGGCGGCGAAGAACGCCATCTCGGCTGCCTTGAGCGGCCGCAGCTCTTCTTCGACGCCGCGGGAACGGCGCGCTGCCTCTTCGCGGCGGCGGGCGACGGCGAAGGCAGCTTCCGCAAAGCGCACAACACGTGGAACATGGCAATACCGATCCGATAACCGAATCCAAACCAAGGAGATGCATCATGACGACCCGGGGAAGACACTTTACTTTGATTGAATTGCTGGTAGTGATTGCCATCATCGCAATCCTGGCCTCGATGCTGCTGCCGGCCTTGCAGTCCGCCCGCGAAAAGGGGCGCGCGATCAGTTGCACCAACAACCTGAAACAGATCGGCCTGGCGACGACCCTCTACACCGGCGATCAAGCCGGTTTCCTGCCCGCGGCGCGCTTCAACGGCCCGGTCTGGGCGCTTCAGATCTCCGTCTACCTCGGCAAACCCGCCCCGGTCGGAACCAACAAGGCCGCCTACGATCCGATCGCCCCGGCGCTGGAAGGCGCCAAAGGCCCCTATCTCTGCCCCGATTTCCCGGAAGACGCTCCGCCCGAAAAGGTTCGCACCACCTATTCGCCGACGGTCTGTTACCAGGAAGGCAACTCGGCAGGCAGCGTCAGCGATTACCCGGGCGGCTTCATGCCGAGCTACGACAAACGCACCGAGCATAAAAAGATCACCCGGATTCCGGGGGCGTCGGTCATGTTCATCGAAAAGTACGTCGGCCCGGAGACCATGTGGACGGGGTACGGCGTCAACGACAAATATCTCAACACACCCTCGTTCGCCAAACAGGTGAATGCCAGCAAAGCCTATTCGCCGTGGGCGCGGCATGGCCGGAGCTCGAACTTCCTGTCGCTGGATGGGCGCGTCCGTTCCCATCTCTCACCGGAATTCGGCACCAGCTTTTTCGATTACCACACTTGGGTCTTCAACTTTTAGGAGCTTTCCATGCGCTTGATCGGATTATTGCCCTGCCTCCTGAGCCTCTCCGCCGGAGCCGGGAACCTGCTGGGAGCGGGTTCCGGCTTCGAAACGGGCCCGGCGAACGGCATGAACGTCTTCGCCGCCTACGCCTGGAACGAAGGTTACACGCTGCCCGGCACGCCGCCGGAGTTTGACGGCACAGTTGCATACGAGGGCAAATACAGCTTGCGGATCACCGCCGACGACCTCAAAGAAAAAGAGGGCCGTTTCGAACATAACGGAGTACGCTTCGCCCCGGTAAAGCTCGACGCGTCATCGCCTTACACGCTGTCGCTGTGGGCGAGGGCCGACCGGGAATCGGCTCCGCTGCGCCTCGGCGTTGCGGAACTGCTCGGTCCCGGCGACTACAAGACTTTGCGCATATCGAAAGAGTGGAAGCGTTACACCTTCACCTTCACCCCGGAACAATTCAAGCTCCTGAACTACCGGAACGTCAGTGTCAACTCCTTCGGCGCGGAAGCGGGCACCCGTTTCTGGATCGACGCCGTGCAACTGGAAAAAGGCGGCCAGGCCACCCCCTATCAGGCCGAAGCGCTGGAATTCAGCGCCGAAATCGAACAGGAGTTCAAACTCTTCACCCCCGATGAACTGAAGCAGGGGAGCGCCTGCTTGCGATTCCGCAACAATACTGCCGAAAATCACGAATTCACCGTCGCTTATGAAATCCGGAACTACCGGGAAACCCTTGTTGCCTCGGGGGAACTCCGGCAAACAGCCGCGCCCGGCGCCAATGCGTCGGTTCAACTGCCCCTGCCGCCCGAGCTGCCGCCCGGCTATTACCGGATCCGTTTCGCCGCCGGAGCGCTTCAGGATGAAGCCATCTTCGGAGTTTACCGCGAAATGCGGCAAAAAGGGCTGCTGCCGACCGACTGGCCGCTGGGGTGCGACGAATCGGAGCTGCCCGCGATCGTCCGCAAACTCGGCTTCGGCTGGAGCCGGAACTGGGATTTCACCTTCCGCCGGATCTGTCCGGAAGAGGGAAAATTCAACTTTGCCCAGACCGACCGCCTCGTCGAAACGGCCGCGAAAAACGGAATCCGCCTGATGCCGATCCTGGGGAAATCCCTTTACGAATACCACACGCCGGCCTACGACTCCATCCCCGACTGGGCCGTGGAGCGCAAAGTCGCTTCATCGGTCAAAAACTTCAAATACCAGGTCAAATTCCCGCGCCTCGACGCCTGGGGGGAATATGTGCGGGCCGTCGTCGGCCGCTATCCCGGCATCACCGCCTGGGAGGTGATGAACGAACCCAATTGCTGGACGTCTCCGGCCGAATATTTCCCCTACCTGAAAAGCGCCTACGAGGCCGCCAAAGCCGCGAATCCGGCCGCCCTCGTCGTCGGCGGCTGCGCCACGTCGGATTGGCGCGGCGAGCCCGCGCCCTGGACCTCGGAGCTTCTCGCCCTCGGCGGCTACCGTTATATGGACGTCCTCTCGCTCCATATGTACGCCAAGGTTCCGCCGGAAACCTACAAGGGATTGGGCACCGACAAGATGATGCAGCACCTCCGCGACCGCCTCGCCTCCCACGGCCGGAATCTCCCCGTCTGGCATACCGAAAAGAGCTATTGCCCCGATGACAGCGGTTATTCGGAGGCGAAGCATCGGGTTCCGGCGGATTATTTCACCGGCCGCAACGCCGGCAAAAACCATGTCGCGCCCGATTTCAAAACCAAGGCGGAGTGGCTGATCCGCCAGACGCTGATGGATTCGACCGTGGGCAAAGGGCCCTTCTTCTGGTTCGGCGGAATGCCGGGCCGGGTGCTGATCATGCCCCGGGTCTATCCCGGAGCCTATCATCATGTGGAATACGACAACTCGCCCACCCCGGAACTGCTTGCCGCCAACGGGCTTGCCCGCATGTTGGAAGGCAGGAACACACCGCGCGAACTCCTGAAATCGGGTGATATCCTGGCCGCTTTCTTCGACGGCCCCGACGGCGCGCTCGCCGCCATCTGGGGCGCTTCCGCCACCGCGATCCGGCTGCCGGAAGGCGCGGAACTCTTCGACTTCTTCGGCAACCCCGTCCCCGGCAAAAACGAAATCACGCCCGGCACGGCGGTGCAATATCTCAGGTTCGACCGGATGACCGCAAACGAAGCCGGACAACTTCTCCGGTTGCCATAGAAAACAAAGGATGCTATATTCCATATCATGCAGACACTCAAAGATAAAAAATTGAATCCGGAACAGGAGATTGTCTACAATCATATCCTGGATGGAATTCTCGACAGCCGTTTCCCGGTGGGCGAACGCATCCCGACCGAAATGGAGCTGTCCTGCCAGCTCGGCGCCAGCCGCATGAACGTCCACCGCGCCCTGATCCGGCTGGAAGAACGGCGTCTGCTGTTCCGCAACAAGCGCGGCGGTACCCGGGTGGCGGCCAGGCCCAACACCTTCGCCACCAGTGAACTCAAGCGCGAGATCAGCCGCCACATCACGGTCCTGAATCCGCTGTCGCCCCAGACCGCGCATATCCACTGGGGGCCGGAAATCACCGGGGTCCTGGCGGAGGGGCTCCGGAAACACGGCCTCGATCTCCGGGTGGAGAATATCCACGGCCTCCTGACGCCCGAGGCGCTGTCGCCCAAACTCGAGGAGCTCTCCTGCAACGGCACCGCCGGGCTGCTGGTGATCTCCTTTCAGGAACTCAACGGGCTGCTGATGAAGAACCCGGAGCTTTTCTTCCGCCATCACCGGAACATCTTCATCTATTCGCGCGACCTGGTGCAATGGTCGAATTATCCTTACAATATCGTATCGGTCGATCTGTTCAATGAAGGAATCATGGCCGCCGAATACGCCGTATCACGCAACTACAATCGCTTCTTCTTCGCCTATCCCCGGCATGAAGCCGACCGGAACTGGCTCGGCGCCCGGCTGGAAGGAGTTCAATGCGCCCTCAAACGGCTCACCGGCAAGACCGCCGCCGAAGTCGTCTTCGACGAGAATCGCGAAGAGGTGCTGCTCGCTCTTCACGGCGGAGACCGGGTGGCGATCATCGCTTCCTGCGACCAGGACGCGGTTCTCTTTCAGGAACAGATCCGCATCGGCGCAGGCAAAACGGCGGGCAGGGATTACGGGCTGGTCAGCTTCAACAACGACGTGCTCCTCCGCAAATACCGCCTGACCACCATCGCGCCGCCGCTCCACGAGATCGGCGAGGCACTCGCCGAGATGATCGCGGGCGTCACCTGCCGCCAGAGCAACCGGACCAGCATCGTCAAAATTCAATCCCAACTCATTCCGGGTGAAAGTTGCTGAACGACAGACTGAAACTGCTCGGGGAAAACTCCGTATTCTGGTCGAAGCTGGGGTACAGCTACGACCCGCCGCGCCCGGGGCCGGACGGGAAGCAGATTCTCTTCGCCTCAGACTTCGAACATTTCAAACGCATCCAGAAGAGCTTCACCGACGCCGGAATCAAAATCGTCAGTTCGATCCTGTTCACCGGCTGGACGGGCGTCGACCGATACGATTACGAGTTGACGGACCGGATCATCGAAGCGGTCTTCGCCGCTTCGCCGGAAGCGTATTACATTCCGCGGATCAAGCTCAACGTCCCCATCGAATGGTGCCGCGCCAATCCGGAAGAGGTGTTCGTCTATTACGACGGCCCCCGCGATGCGGAGGGCATCCGCAATCTGGTCGGAACCGCCGGGCACGACCTCCTCGGCTACGACTCGGAGAACGGGTACCAGAACACCTTCGGCTACACCGACGACCACCCGAATGTCGGCGGCAAAATCGCGCTCCAGAGCTTTTCCTCGAAACAATGGCTGGCGGACGCGGGGGAAGCGCTCCGGCGCGTGATCGAACGCCTCGAAAACGGCCCCTGGGCCGACCGGATTCCAGCCTATCACATCGCCTATGGCGCCTGCGGCGAAACCTGTCTCTGGGGCCGTTTCAAAAAGGAGTTCCCGGGAGACTGGGGAATCGCCAATTGCAAAGCCTTTCACGCATGGGGGCTGAAACGCTACGGCTCCCCCGGACAACTGCAAGCAGCCTGGGGCCCCCGGACCGAACCGCCCTCCCCGGAGCAACGCAGCGGCGCTTCCGCCAATCTGCGGGAACTGCTGCGCGGCGATAAAAGCGATCGGATCTGCATCGATTACGACCGCTTCCACAGCGAAGTCAACGTCGATGCGATGGAACACTTCGGGCGCATCGTCAAAGAGAACGCGGACCGGAAACCGGTCGGCTATTTCTACGGCTACATCCTCGAATGCGCCAATGCCGCCTACAGCGGCTGGCTCGATTATGAACGGGTTCTCGCTTCACCCTACATCGATTTCATCGCCGCGCCGAAATCGTATTACCGCAACGCGCCGGGGGAACCGGGCGGTTTCCTGGGCGCGGCGCAATCGTTCCAGCGGAAAAAGCTCTGGCTCGATGAAATCGACAATCCGACTCATCTCTCCCCCGGCTCCTTCTGCCGGAATTTCGCCGACACCCGCGCGTTGCTCTGGCGCGAATTCGCCAAAAACATGGCCGCCGGCAGTAATTTCTGGTGGATGGACCTGGGGGGCGGCTGGTACGACGACCCGGAAATCATGCGTGAAATCGCCGCCATCGAAAAAGAGGCCGTCGCCCTGCGGCAAACCCCGCGCGAAAGCATCGCCGATGTCCTGCTGGTGGTGGATGAAGCCGCGCATGCGCATATCCGGTGCGGTTCCCCGCTGCACCAACTCCTCCTGCGGGAGACGATCCGGGAATTCTCCCTCACCGGAGCCCCGGTCGACCTCTACCGGCTCGCCGATCTCGCCGACCTCGACCTCGGCCGCTACAAGCTGGTCGTTATGCTGAACGCCTTTCTGCTCGATCCGGCCGACTGGAGGAAGCTCACAAAACGGTTCCGCGCCGACGCGACGTTCTTATGGTACTATGCGCCCGGAGCGGCGGCGGGCCCGTTCTCGCTTGACCGGGTAACCCGGCTGACCGGTTTTAAAATCGCGGAACGGCCGGCCGCCGAAACAGCGGAAATCCGCTTCAGCAACCTCCCCCCCGCCACGATGCAGGCAACTCCGATACTGCCGATGCTGGAGGTGCTGCCACCCGCCGAAGCCGTCGGAACGTA
>JAVBSA010000253.1:0-3735 GCA_031556915.1 Victivallis sp. | reverse complement strand
GATTTCCGGCAGATCGCCGCCGGAGGTTTCCACGCCGCTCCCGCCGCCAGGACTGCCGCCGCCGTTGATCCAGCTGGAGAGACGGGTTTTGCCGTTGAGCAAGCTGAAATTCCGCAAAGTTTCATCGGACACGCCGGGGTTGTGGAAGTTGACGATGACTTCGCCCTCGTCGCCCTCGCGGATGGAGGCGTTCTCGAAGACGATCCGGTTCACTTTCGGCACGCTGGTAGTCTGGTCGGCGACCAGTACGTCGCCATAAACCGCGCCGTCTTCGCCGAGGTCTTTCACCCACGCCGCCAGCGCGAAATCCGCGACGGTAGGCGGATTCAGCGGGACACGGCTGATGATTTCGGCGCGGTATTTGAGGTGGTCGGCCGGGATCAGCGAAAATCCACGCATGTCCGTGTCTTCGGCGTAGGCGGTGTAAAGATACGACTCCACGCCCTTGTCGCCCTTCACCCCGGCCGGGAGTGAAAAGTTGAATATCGCATCGTGCTCGTCGCCGACGTTTTCGACCGTGAATTCACTCCCCGGCGCGGTGGTGGCGACCATGCCGATTTGAATGGTCGAACGATCGCCCTTGATGCCCTGAATGCCTTGGATACCCTGTTCGCCCACCGGCCCGATAATGAGCGGCAACGGATCGCTCCACTCCAAGCCCACCAGCGCATTGCGGAAATGGTAAAATCGCGATTCCTGCGACTGATTTTTATTCCATACTTCACCGTCGATGGAAAACTCCACCTCCAGTTTCGCCGCGAACAACGCGTCGATCTGGGGCGCGGAGTAGTTGCCGTCGGCCACGGGGACGGGCGTGCCGGTTCCGGCGTCGCCCCGGCGGTTGCGCACCTGGATGTCGAACTGGAGCAGGAATCCCGGCACGGTTTCGCCGACCTCGAATCCCGCCAGTTCCGCGCCGATGTTCATGCTGGCCTGATTGCCGAGAATGGCGATCAGCTCCTCGGTGTTGTTTTCGGTCAGCGGAATGGTTATGGTGTTTCCGTTCGCGGTGATGCCGCCGGTGACGTGGATCTGCGGCGGTGTGCTGGAGAGCCAGTCGTGCGCCAGTACAAAATCCCAGCTGGCGAACGAATTCAGTCCGGTGACCGGATTGCCGTCGCCGTCGAGGAGCTTCAGCACCAGCGACACGCGCATTCCCCGCGTGATCGCCGGAAGTGAGCTGATCGGCTGATTGAACGAATCGACGAACCGCCCGTTCACCGAGTCCGCCCGTAAATACATGGTTATGGTCTGCATTGATACCTCATTTTTGAAATTTGAATCCGCCCGGAATCCCGAAATCGAGCAGGCAGTGGATTTTCACCTCGCACCCCAGCCACGCGCCGCGCCGGATGGTGTTGGGCTCCCATTGCGAGCTCGGCGTTTTCGGGTATTTCGGGAAGAAATCGATGTCGCCGAATTCAATGGTGAGCTTGTCCCGCCATTCGCCGTAATCGCGGATGTCCATGCCGTCCGGCACGTCCAGGGGGCCTTTGTCGTAGTCGTTGTACTGCGTTTCGCTGGAATAACTGACGTTGCCGGTGACTTTCCCGGCAAAGGTGGCGATGATGATCTTGCATTTCCCGTCCGGGATCGGCGGTGAATCCATCACGATTTTCAGCGCCCGGCTCGACGCGTAACCGCAGTAGCCGGGGTTCTGGTTGTAATGGGTTGTGCCGGTCTTGTTCCAGATGCTTTGCGGAAACGCGGTGAAGCTCCCCTTGGAGGCGTCGTTCTCCATCGCCCGTTTGACCGCCTCGTTGACGGTCTCTGAAACGCTCGGCGGATCGTGGTTGCCCCCGTCCCGGCTCAAAATCGTGCCGGAGAGTTTGGTGTGCTTGACCACGGTCAGATGGTCGAGGACGTTTTTCGTCGCGATCAGGAAATCGCCATACGCGGCAATCGGTGAACCCTTGGGCGGCAGATTGCAGATCCGGCAATCCGCAGGCTCAATCAGCGTGCCGTAATCGTGCATCTTGGGAAAATCCGAGCCGTCTGTCTGATAATCCTTGAAGGTGACGTCGACGAAATTCGCCGCCAGCGCATAGATCGCGTCGCGGAACGCGGTCAGCACATCGGTGTTCAGCGGAACGCACGGCGACAGCCGGAAAAGCGCCGCCGGAACATTGTAGCCGGTCAGCAACGCCTTTTCGATAATCGCCTCACGGATCGCCGCCACATAATCGAATTTTGCCGGATCGGGCTTGCTCCAATCCATGTTCTTGTCGTCCCAGGAAGTCGGCGGAGTGTAGTCGATCATCTCCATATCGCCACCTCGCCAAGGTACGCCGCGCTCCGTTCGTCACCGATCACATAATCGTAAAGCGTGAGCGTCAAATCGTATCCGGTCACGGTCGAATCTTCGTTCCGCCTGAAGTAGAACGTGACGCTGCCGGTTTTCGATGGTTCGCTCCCCTCGTGCCAGCCGGACGCGCCGCCGACTTCGCCGATCAGCCACTTGCCGGAGACGTTGCGGATGGTGCCGTAGGTGTAATAGCTCCCGGTTTTGGCGAGGCTCCTTATATAATAGGAAGAGCGGTTGTCGCGCCAGCGCGGCAGCCCTAAATACTTGCTGCCGGTGTTGGTCTCTTTCGGGAGATATTCGCCGGTGACACTTGAAGTCGCCGCGCCTTTTTCCCAGCGCGGGAAATAGTAGGTTACGGTCTGCGCCGAACCGCCGCCGTTGCGGTTGGTTCCGCGCGGCGAAAGATTGGCCGTCGCGCCGTCGCTCGAGCTTGGAACGCTTCCGGAATAAAAGGCGTCACCGGTCCAGGCCTGCTTGTCGTTGTCATACGCCTCCTGCGGCTCGTAGCCGGGAAATTTGCTGTGCAGCACCCACGCCGAATACTTCCTCGAATAGTAGAAATAGTTCGAGCCGCTGGTGTAAAACACATAGCCGTTGACCTCGAAATGCGATGGGGTGTAAACCGTCGAACCGATTTTCAGCTGACTGCCGAACAATCCCGCAGTCATCACATAACGGCTGTTCCAGAGATAGACGAGGCAACCATTGTCCGTCCCTTTGCCGCTCCAGAAGCCGTTGATCAAGCTGTTGCTGACATTGGGGTAGCGCGGTAAGCGGAAATAGGTGGGGTTATAACAAAAACTCACGTTTCATTTCCTCCCGTTTCCACCAGCATCGCGCGGTGTCCGATGATCCAGCTGCCCGATGGAATGGTGCTGTTGATCGCCAACTCGGCGGCATAAAGTTTGCCGCTTCCGGTCGAGGACTGGTCTTTGCCGTTGCCGTAAAGCGTCACCGTGAACCCGGTTTCGGCGTTGCCGCCGGACACCAGGCACAGCACCACATCTGCGTTGCCGCCGCCCGAACCGGCGCCGCCGAGCTGGAGCATCGCCCACTGCGTGCCGGAGGAACCGTACTTCCACAGGATTCGCGCCACGCCGCTGGCAGCGGTCGTCAATCCTCCGATGACGGAGGTGTCGGGAACGGCGAAAGCATGCGTCGAATCGACGATCCGCACCTGTGCCGGAGTCACTCCCAAAACCAGCGCCCGCCCCACGCTCAACGCCGGGATCGGCTCCAGCGTGATCGCGTAGGGGTAGCTCTCATACGCCGTGGTGACGCGCCGCCCGGAAAACAACGGCGGTCGGCACCTGAACTCCTGGATATTTTCCGTGGAGCTGGGTTTGATCAGCATATCGGCAAGCGCGACCGCGCCGAACTGCGGAAAATCGGAACCCTCCTCGTTGCGCACCAGAACCACGCCGCTACCC
>JAVBSA010000257.1:0-5367 GCA_031556915.1 Victivallis sp. | reverse complement strand
ATATAATCGATACCGGCCTTGACCGCCGCGTCGAGCGCGGGGAGGAAATCATCGGTTTTGACACGGGCGCCGAGGCAGGACTGGAAGCCGTCGCGAAACGAGCAATCCATGAACTTGATTTTCTTCATCTTTTTTGCGATTCTCTCTGGTTATATAAAAATTATTTGGTACGATTCATTTCCACGGCGGCGACGGCGATCGCGGCGAGTTCGGCGTCGTTGCCGGAACCGGCCGGAGCGGCCTTCTTCCTGGGAGCGGCGACCGGAGCTTCCAGCATTCCGGCGAAGGGCGCGAGCACTTTCTTCATAAGATCCATCGACCAGATCATGACGATGAGGAAGACATACACCATCCCCATGCCAAGGACCATGAGCTTCAGGCCGCCCATGAGCAAATCCATGTTGTTCATTTGTTACTTTCCTGTTTTATGTTTAAGGTTATCCCAATTGACCGATTCCCGGTTGATTTTAACGTCGCCGCAATAATGAATCCGCGACCCCGCCTCCTCCGTCAGCACCATTCCGCCATCGGGCAGAATTTCGCTGAAGATACCGGTATGTTCCACTCCGCCGCCGTCGATGACCGACAGGGTTTCCCCGACCAAAAGGTTGAACCTCCGCCATTCCTCAAGCAAAGACTCCGGGGCACTTAAATAGATAATATAATATCGATTCAACTGCTTTGCCAGTTTTTCAGCCAAAAAATCGAGATTATATTTCACGCCCGACTCCGCAAGGAGCGAGGTGGCGGGCTGGTCGATTCCGGCGAATACCTCAGGCGGCAGGTTGACGTTGATCCCGATTCCGGCGGCGACGGCGGTGACGCGCCCCTCTTCGATCCGGGCGCTTTCGCAGAGGATTCCGGCGAGCTTGCGGTCTTCGACGTAAAGATCATTGGGCCATTTGAAATAGGCGGCGACGCCCGGGGCGGCTTCGCGGATCATGGCCAACGCGGCGACGCCGAGGAGGGCTCCGGCGTGGAAACCGTCCCCCATCCGCTTCAACACGGCGGTGCAAGTCAGATTGGTATCGGGAGGGGCAATCCATGAACGCCCCCGCCGCCCGCGCCCCGCGGTCTGTTCGCGGGCGAAGACGAGGGCGCCGTCGGCAAGTTCACCGAAATGTTCACGCACGTAGGTATTGGTCGAGTCGACCGAGTCAAGCCAGATTACCATGCCTCTCCCGTAAAAAAAAGACGCCCGCAGAGGACGTCTTGGACACAACGAACGCGACACCCGGTTTTTCTATACGCGGGAATCGCCCGCAATTTCCTTGTTCTGGAAGATCGCCACCGCCCAAAGCGAGCAGATCACCACCAGCATCACCACGTAAATCGCACAGTCAATCACGTAACTGCCCGGAATCGGCCGGTTCACCGCAATCGCGTCGGCCAGCCAGAAATACTGCCAGTTCGGAATCACCGCGTAGAAAAATCCGTTCATCGCATTCAAAAAACCGGAATCCGTCTCGTGCTGGAACAGATAGCTCGAAATCAGGCCGAGAAAGAAAATCACCGAACAAACCGTGAGGTTCGGCACCACATCCAGCCGTGTCGCGAAAACCACCGAAATCGTCGCCATCGCAATCACCGCGAAATTCAGCAGCACCAACGCGCGCCCGAGATCGGGCAGCGAAAGCGTCGGGGCCTCCTTGGTCAGGATGCAGATCACCGCGAAAACCGGGATAATCAACAACCCGGCGTAAGTCGCCACCTCGGGGAACGAACTGCCGCGCCAGAAGTTGAAAACCATGCCGATCGCACAGATCAGCGTCACCAGCCCGAAGTAAATCCAGAGCACCGTCATATCCATGCGGAACTGATCCACCGCGACGTAAACGGAAATAATCGTCGCCAGGTTGCAGAGCGCCACAAAAAGCGTCACCGCAAGCACAATCCCGGAGATCTTGGCCAGAATGAACGTCCAGCGGTAAACCGGCTTCGACAGCAGCAGCAGCACCGTGCCGTTGCGCATTTCGCGGGCAACCGTGTGCGAAGAACAGAGCACACCGACGATCAGGCCGAAAACCAGGCTGGTCGCCATGGAGCTGTCAACCACCAGCTTCAGCTGTTCGGAGAATACAAAAAGAGCCGCCGACGGGTAAAGGCCGATCAGAATCAGCGCCGCCAGCAGCATCAGACAGAAACTCGGTTCGCGAACCGATTCCTTGAACGTGTGTCCCGCAAGCTTGAAGTAGATGAACATGCCCGCAGCACTCACTCGGCGGCTATCGGCTCAAGAACCACATCTTCCACCACAACCGCTTTCACCGGCGCGGCGCCTTCCCTGGCGGGAGCGACTTCCACAACTTCCACCACTTCAACGGCGTCCACCGCGGCTTCTTCGGCCTTGGCGGAACCCTGATACTTCTGAGCCGCCGCGCCGGCGGGAGTCGGCCGGAACAGCTGACGCTTGATCATATCCTCACGAAGATTCCGGTAGTCGCCGGCGAGATTGCTCAAATTGAGAAGCTTGGTCGCCTCTTCCGCAACGCGGTTCCAGTCGGCGCCCTCGATCCGGACGATCGGAATGGCGCGGTCGAGCATCTTGACATATTTTTCCTGGACAAAACGATCGTCGCCGAAAATGACGATCCGGCTCGGATTGGAGAAACGCACAAAATGGTTGAAACGCTCGACCGGAATCTCATGCCCGGTATTCTTCGCCGGGAAAAAGACGATCTTCTGCGACTCGCTCTCTTTCGCGGGCAGCAGGATGTAAGGCTGGCGGCTTTCATTCTGAATCAGTTCGGCCATCAGGCGGGAGCTCTGATAGTTGCCGACAATCACCAGCGTTTCGATTTTGCGCTTGGGGCCGTTGGCAACCCAGGAGGTAGCGAACGCGCCGCAGGTGACGGACAACGCCAGAATAACCAGAGTGCTTTTGAACAATTTCATTTTCATTTCTCCTTTATGATCAAAGCGGGATAATTGTTTCCAATTGGAGTAGAATATAACCTGATTTGCCCGACAAGCAAATAAATTTCACGCAGATCACAAAAAAAATCCGCTATTTTACTTGAAGAATCCGAAATAAACGGCATTTTATGTTAAAGAAGACGATTGGAACCTTTTTTCATATGATTTTGAAGAACCTTTTTGACGTGCCGCCACACCCGGCGCGGGTCGCCATTTTCCTGAGCGGCACCGGCAGCAACGCCGAAGCCCTGCTCGCGTATCGCGCGGCGGAACCGACGTGCGGTTTTTCCGTAACGCTGCTGGTCACCGATGCGCCCGAAAGCAGCGCGGCACGCCGGATCGGAGCCGAATGGAATATTCCGCTCGTCGAATTCGATATCCGCCGGTTCTACCGCGAGCACGGCGAAGAGGCGATCGCACTGACCACCGCCCGGCGGCGCGCACTCCGCGAAGAGTGGACGAAGGAACTGACAGGCAGGATCGCCCCCCACAAAATCGATCTCGGCGTCCTGGCCGGATTCGTTCCGCTCTGCAACATCGCGGCGGATCTGCCCTGCCTCAATGTCCACCCCGGCGACCTGACGCAGGAGGACGCCGGCGGCAAACGCATCTTCGCCGGACTCCATTTCGGCCCCGTCGAACGGGCGCTCCTGGGGGGGTATCCGGAGTTGCGCAGCAGCGTCATCCTGGCGCAGCCCTTCGAAGGCAACGGTGAAAAAGAGAGGGATTCCGGGCCGGTCCTCGGCGTCTCGCAGCCGGTTCGCACGGACCTTCAGGGCGTCTCGCCCGAAGCGCTCGAAACAATCCGGGCGGCGCGCAAACACGCCCCTTATCACGACCGCTTGCGCAAAATCGCAAGCGCCAACCTGGAACGGCTCAAATGCGAGGGCGACCACGTCGTGCTGCCCCGGGCGGTCGCCGACTTCGCAGCCGGCAGCTTCGCCCTCAAAGGCGAGACGCTCTGCTACCGGCAGAATGACGCCTGGCAGGAAATTCGAACCGTCGAATACGGCAGAAACACCAAAAGGCTCATCACGCCATGAAATTCAATCTCGAAGACTACATTCAAGTGAAAATGAGCCGGTTCCTGGACGGCCCCGAAACCTTCCAGCTCAACGCCCTCAAGGGCGGGCCGATGCGCAAATACCGCTCCAGCTCCATCGCGCTCTTCGCGTGGACCATCGGAATCATGCGGCTGTTCCTCTCGCCGATCGGCTT
Source organism: Victivallis sp. (assembly GCA_031556915.1). Classification (GTDB taxonomy): domain Bacteria; phylum Verrucomicrobiota; class Lentisphaeria; order Victivallales; family Victivallaceae; genus Victivallis. The sequence continues at coordinate 1,233 of JAVBSA010000257.1, read as the reverse complement.
CTGTCTGCTGCCGGCGGCAATCATCCTGATCGGCTATGCCACGGTGGCGATGGATGCGCCGATGCGCGTCATCGTCCTGGTGATCCTGGCGGTGGGAGCGATCGAACTCTTGATCGGCTTCCTGTTCCGCCCCCGCATCGACCTGGTGCGGCTGATGCCCGACCGCGTCCGGGCGAAATCCACCTTCAAAGTCGGCTTCGCACTGCGCAACCGCAGAAAAGTGCCGGCCTGGAACCTGCGCGCCGACCCCTTCAACTACGGCCCCGGCCTCCGGATCGACAAACCGGCGGCCTGCCCGGAACTTGCCGCCCGCGACGGCGTCAGGCTCGAGAGCGTCGTCTTCGCCAAACGGCGCGGGCGCTACCTCATTTACCGCACCAGGATCGAATCGCATTTCCCCTTCAACCTGGTGAAATGGAGCTGTTCGCCGCGCGGCGCGGGCCGCGTGCTCTCCGTCTACCCCGCCTTTACCTCGCTCAGCCGCTTCACGTTGCCGATGGGAGCGCGGAACCAGGTGGAAGGCATGGCGCGTTACTCCAAAGTCGGCGAATCGATGGAGCTGATGGGCGTCCGCGACTACCGCGACGGCGACGATATCCGCCACATCGACTGGCCCGGAACCGCCCGGCTCGGCACCTTCGTCGTCAAGGAATTCGAAGAAGACGAGCTCAAACGGATCGCGCTCATCACCGACACCCACATCATACCGGCCAAATTCTGGTCGCTCAAAGGGCGCCCGCAGGAATCCAATCTGCTCGAGGCGGCGCTCGAACTCACCGCCGCGGTCGCCGAATTCCTCTCGCGCGGCGAAGCCGCCGTGGAACTCTTCGTCGCCGGCCCCGAAATGCACCGTCTCGAAACCGGGCGGGGAACCGCCACCTTCGACGCGGTTTGCGACATCCTGAGCGGCGTCGAGCCGAGCCCGGAACCGGTGCTCCCGAAACTCGCACCGGATGTCTTCCGCAACCTCTCCGAGGTGGGCGGGGCCGTGGTGATCCTGATCGGCGACGACAAAGAACGCCGGGACGTCATCGAAAAGCTGCGCGAATCGGGTCTTGCCATGCGCGTTCTCCTCATCACCGAAAAACCGCCCGCCGACATGCCGCACGACTGGTTCGCCCTTACCCCGAAGGCGATCCGGACCGGCCGGGTGAAGGAGTTATAAAATGGTAACGGATCAATCCCGCACAATCGTCCTCCGCGTGGCGGCCATCCTGCTGCCGGCGGCCGTCT
>JAVBSA010000538.1:0-4973 GCA_031556915.1 Victivallis sp. | reverse complement strand
TTCGCCGCCCGCCGAAGGGCCGATTGAATACGCTTTAGTTGGTAGGGTAAGCCTACCGGGTCCAGGGCCTTTCGGCCCTGGAGGGTTTGCAAAGGGCGCTTAGCCCTTTGCCGGATTTTGCGGCGGAGCCACAAGGTACGGTCGCACGTAAGTGACGCTAAACAAGGAAAATTTCGAAGAAATTTTCCGCCACCTAGCGGGCGCGGTCTGCTTTGACCGTCAGGTCAAACAGACCCCGACCCCTGTCAGGCTCCCACGATTAATAAGGCCGCAATGTCGTGGGTTTCGGGGGATGCCCCCTTCCGGGGGCTGGTTTTTGCGCCTGGCGGCGCAAAGAACCGTCGCCCGCCTGGTGGCGGAAAATTTTTACAAATTTTCCTTTTTCAGCGTCACCGGCGCGCGAGAAAACTTGAGGCTCCGCCTCAAACTCCGCCAGCGGTTTCGCCGCTGGACCACGACCAGCCGATGGGCTGGACCGGCCGCTTCGCGGCCCTACTTTATCATCTCTTGACAGCTTTTTCCGCCCGGAATCATCGGCAGCACGTGATCCTCGTACACCGTGCGGCAGTCCAACAGAAACGAGCCCGGCGTCGCCAGCATCCTCCTCACCGCATCCTCAAGTTCTCCCGGATGCTCCACCGTCATTGCCGGAATCCCGTACGCCGCGGCGATCCCGGCGAACTCCGGCGTCGGCCCGTTCGGGTTCCGCAAATCGGTGTTCCCCCGTTTCCCCCGGTAAAAGAGGTCCTCGATCTGCGCCACCATGCCGAGATGCCCATTGTTGAGAATCACCATCTTGACGTCGATCCCCTCGGCGGCGATCGTGCCCAGTTCCTGCATGTTCATCTGAAACGAACCGTCGCCGTCGATGTTGATGACCGTTTTCTCCGGTCGCGCCAGCTTCGCCCCGATCGCGGCGGGCAATCCGAACCCCATCGAACCCAGACCGCCCGAAGTCAGCAATTGACGCGGCCGGGTGAATTGATAGAATTGCGCCGTCCACATCTGGTGCTGGCCCACGCCGGGCACAATGATCGCCTCGCCGCCCGCCTGGCGGGAAAGCTCCCCGATCACCCGCTGCGCCCGGAGCCGGTCGGGATCGGCAGGATAACGGAAGCAAAAATCCTCCTGCCAGCGCCGGATCTGCCGCAGCCATTCGGGGCGCGGAATTGAGATCGCCTCGGCGTTCAGCGCGGCAAGCGTCCGGCGGATATCGGCGACGATTCCAAGGTCGGCACGGACGTTCTTGTTGATTTCAGATTCGTCGATGTCCACATGGATGATGCGCGCCCCGGCGGCGAAACGCTTTGCATCCCCGGTGGAACGGTCGGCGAAACGCGCCCCGAACGCCAGCAGCAGGTCGCAGCGGTCGGCGGCGTAATTGGCGGCGCAGTTGCCGTGCATCCCGAGAAAGCGGAGCGACAGCGGGTGATTCTCCGGAATCGCCCCGATCCCCATCAGCGAAGTCGCCACCGGAATCCCGTACGATTCGGCGAAACAGGTGAGCTCAGGCCCCGCTTCGGCGGCGATGATGCCGCCCCCCGCGTAGATGCAGGGGCGTTCCGAAGCGGCGATCATCGCTTTGATTTTGTCCAACTCCCCGCGGGATGGAGCTTCGCGCAATGGCTTTTGACGGCGCGCCGGAATCGGAAAAGGATATTGCGCCTTCGCCTGCTGAAAGTTTTTCGGGATGTCGATCCACACCGGCCCCGGCCTGCCGCTCTGCGCCAGTTCGAACGCCTCCATGATTGTCGGGCCGATCTCGTTTTCGTTGAGCACAAGATAGCTGTGCTTGACGATCGGGCGGGTCATGCCGATGATGTCGATCTCCTGAAAGGCGTTTTTGCCGATATATTTGTATTCCACCTGGCCGGTGATGATGACGAGAGGAATCGAATCCATGTAGGCGTCGGCGATTCCGGTCAGGAGGTTGGTTGCGCCGGGGCCGCTGGTGGCCATGCAGACCCCTGTTTTGCCGCTCGCCCGGGCATAGCCGCAGGCGGCGAAAGCGCCCCCCTGTTCGTGGCGCGGCAAAATCACGCGGATGGAGGAATCGGCCAGCGCCTGATGCAGGTCCACGGCGGAGCCGCCGGGATAGGCGAAGCAGCACTCCACGCCGAGTTGTTCGAGGGTCTTAATCGCAATTTCAGCACCTTTGAGGTGGGTATTCATAATACAGGATCTTTCTTCTGAGAGTAAACAAAAAAACAGGGGTTCTCAGAAAAGCAGCAATGCGGTAAGAGGCATGCGGCGGCAACAGCCCGTCCGCACTACTGAGAGATCGTCGCGGACGGGCCGGTAACTACGACCTGAGCCGTAAGAATGTTCCAACCGGATGTCATACCAATAATATATAAGACTTCAGAGAAAAGTCAATAGCAGCTGATTGATGATTCCGGTATCTGTTCCGTCAGGACGCGGTTGATGCCGGGTGTTTCTTTGATCAGGCGGGGGCATTGGCGGAGTACGTTGGGCTTGCCGTCCCGGTTCAGGAGGCCGGTGATATTGAGTCGCCTGATGTGGCCGGGGGGCGCGAGCCAGGTTCCGTTCAAGCAGAGCCAGCCGAGCAAGTCCGGGGATTCCAGATAGATGGATTCCCACGCTCCTTCGGGGGTGACGAATTCCGTTTCGAGATAGACGAAGGAATGGCGTTCGCCGCTCTTGACCGGCACGGGCGCGTTGACGCAATCCGCTTTTTCCCAGGCGGTGAGCGGAATCTGCTTTTTCGGAACCGGCAGCTTTCGCGCAAAGAAGAAGCCGGTCACGCCGGAGGGACGGGGGCGGTGCGTTCCTTCGGACAGCTTGCCGTCGATTTCGAGCTCAAGCACATACTCTTCGGCATATGGGATATCGATGGCGAATCCGCCATTCGGCTGCGGCGAGAAAGTCCGGAGCTCTTTGCCGTTCAGGAGCAGCCGGCCGTGGGGAACCACTCCCCAGAACCAATATTGGCTTGCCAGCCCGAGTTCGATCCGCCCCGCGGCCCACTCCCGGGGCAGCCGGAAGGTTTTGCGGAAGCGCGCCGTCGCCTCGTCGGGGAGCCCGAGCCCGGCAAAGGTCGCAAGCGTGATTGTTTTACCGGCGCCGATCATTTCCCAGCCGTCGTTCAAGGCGATCATGCTGTCGTCGGCTTGTGGTTTGCCGCTTTCCGCCGGAACGGCTTCGAGGGCGTGCCAGCGCTTATGCAAGCTGTTGAGCCAGAAGAAGACGGATTCCTGCGCGTCTTTTCGCGGAGCGGCGAAAATGCGCATCTCCATCGGGGCGAGCTTGATATCGGCGAGGGAGAGTTCGCCGTTCCGAAACGCATATTTCACATCGGGGTGGCCCGTTGCGGAAAATTCCTTCAGCGATGCCGGGCGTTCCGCGCCGGGATAACGCGGGCTTGCTTTCAGCGTTTCGCCCTGATTGTGAATGTTGGCCAGCATGTAAAGATCGTAAAGGCCGTTTTTGCTGCGCCACTGTTCCGCAAACACATTTTGCATGCCGGGTGCGCCGTGCCCGGCCGAGGAACGGCGCACCCCGAGGGAATCCAGAAGATCCGCGAGATAGGGATACGACCCCGCTTCGGTCGAGAAACTGCCGCCGGAATCGCGTTCGCGGCGCAGGAAACTGCTGCCGAGCACGAGGACGCGCCCTTTGCCGACCCGGCGCGCGGCAAGCGCGATATTTCCCTCTTCCGGCGTGCGGCCGACCCATTCGGCGACGACTTCGATGTCGGCGGCGTTCTTTTTCATATGAAGCGCCCGGTCGGGGGCTTTGTTGTTCTGCCAGTCGAGAACCTGGCCCCAGCCGGGCACCTCCCTGCCGCGCAGTTCCGGCCAGACGGATTGCGTTTGCGTAAACCGGATGTTGCCGCCGACGCCGGTTCCTTTGTTGACCACCTTGAGGCCGGTCAGCGTTTCGAGCGGCCAGGCGAAGGCGCGTTTCTCCGAGTGGGTGCCGGTGTGCTGCATGGCGATGAAGGTGCCGCCGTTCCGGACGAAAGCGAGGATGGCTTCGACCTCGGCGTCGGTCATGATTTCGGTGCCCGCGTCGATTACGACGGAGAATGGTACGCTGCCCTTTACAAAATCATCCAGAGTCAGCAGATTGCAGGTGCGGCCGGCCGCCTGGAGCGCCCCGCGGCTCGGGTCGAACTGCCATACCGGGTTGGAATGCAGCCTTGCGCCGTTGCGGACCGAACGCAGCACGCCGATGTCGCCGTGCGGCAGCTCCAGTTTACCGACCGCGTTCATGATTTCACGGTTGTCTTCGATCCATCCGCCGATGTCGCCGCGGCAGTATTGGGAGGGATCGAACAGCAAATTCACCGCGTCGTCGCCGACCATGGTGTAGAGCGTCATGAATTGGCGCATCTGGAGCGCATCCGGCGGCGGCCCGCCGGGTTCGCTGCTGATCGGCAGCCCGTGAGTGGAGGCGTAGCGGGTCGGCCACGGGGCCCAGCACTGCCCGTTCTGCCCGGTGTCGTGCGGATACGCGCCGTAGCGGCGGAGGACCGGTTGGATTTTATCCAGCATATCGTTGGCGTGCATGACCTGAATCGGCCGCCCGGCAGGATCGCCGGAACGGACGGCCCGCAGGATATTTTCGACCCCTTTCATGCGGTATTCCGTCGTGAAATCGTCGAATTCGAAGTAGAGTTGGTTTTGAAATTCATCGTCGCCGGGGTAGGCGAAGCGTCCTTCGTTATTGAGGAGGATATAGTGGGGGATCGCTTGAAGTTTCGTGTCGACGAGAATAAGGTTCCGCCCCGTTTTCAGGGCGTTTCCGGTTGCCAGAGTTTGACTGTTGTCGCCGGTGATGAACTGTTCCTGCGTGAGATCCTTCAATTCCTCACCGTTGAGCCAGACCCGGAAAAGCTTGTTTTTGTTGGAGTGCCAGCTGTTGCGGGAGATGTGAAGGTGGGAATAAGCGCTTGTCCGTTCAAAGCTCCGGCGCAGCCAGAGCCTGCCGGGGGCATCCTGGTACATGGC
>JAVBSA010000402.1:0-2864 GCA_031556915.1 Victivallis sp. | reverse complement strand
CGAAAAGGCGTCGGCCCCGGCACCTTGCCGGTCGGAGGTTCCAAGGAGGCGAAGCGCTCCTTGGCGGAGTTTGAGGCGGAGCCTCAAGTCCAGGCGCGTTTATTTTGGCTAGCGCTTATGGGCTCCGCGCCCTTGAGAATCTGCGCCAAGGCCGAAAGGCCCTGGACCCGGTCGGCTTCGCCTCCCCTACTTGATCACCAGCTTACCCTTGGTTCCGCGCGGCAACGTTATCTCCAGGCATCCCGGCACACGCTCTTTTATCTCGCATGGTTCGCCGTTGTATGTCACCTTCTTCGCCTCAACCACCGCCAGCAGCGTGCTTTCGCCTTCGCCGCCGATCTCAAGGTCGCAACTCCATCCTACCCGGTTGCGGATGGTCATGCCATGCCCCCCCGTCAGGCGCCCCGGCGCAAAGTACGCTCCGAAAAAGTTCAGCACCGGGCACGAAAGCGCCGAAAAATGGTGCCAGCCGCCGCCGCGTTCACCGGATATGCTGAAATTTTCGTAACAGTAATACGACGTTTTCGTCTCGCGCTCACAGAGCTTGAGCGCGGTTTCCGCAATGTACCAGGCGAAATCACTCCGGTTGTCGTCGAGCGCCGCCTTCCAGAAAAACCACTGGTGCGGGAACCAGATCGAACCGTTCCAGTAACCGTCGCGACGGAAGTAAGGAGCGCTTTGATCGACGGCGGAAAGTCCGACCGGCGTCCGGCAACGGGCCGGATTTGACAGCACTTCCCAGAGCTTCTCCTTCTGCTCCGGCGTACAGATGCCGGATACCAGCGGCGAAACACCGTCGAAACCGAAGTTGAAGTTGACCCCGCTCCCGTGACGCAGAATTCCGGCCGGTTTATCGTTTTCATCGTGGCGGACATAACTGAAAATCCCCGCGTCAGCGTCCCACGAATGTTCCTGAAGAAGGTTCCCGAGACTTGCGATGTCCGCGTCGTACATGGCGATATCTTCACTGAAACCGAATTCCACCGCCGCGTTGCGGAGGATGCGCGCCGCGCGGATGACATGGCTGCTCCCGACCGCCGGCGCAATATCGCGGAGTTTGTGGTGATGGAGATAATGCTGCGGCGGATAATCGTCCCAGCCGCCCGAGTTGTAGAAGTAATCCCAGCTGCGGATGAGCGTGTCGCGCCGCTTGCCCCGCATCGTCGAAGAATCGGCATGGCCCGCCATAAAACGGTAATAATGACGCAGTTTCGGGTAGAAATAACGCCCGAGCTCCGCCGACGCTCCCCGGTTGAGAAGTTCCGCATAAAGATAGAATTGCACCGGCACGGGAGACCCGTGGTGGATGAAAGCGCACTCGTCGTCGTCCGGTTCCGTCAGGTAGGCGTTGAGGTTTTCATACGCGCGTTTTTCGTCGATTTCGAGAAGGCCGAGCCCGATGAAACCCGAGTCCCAGGTGTAGAGGCAGTTCCACTGCCGCCCCGGCGTATGGTGCCGCACATTCTTGCGTTTGCAATAGGTGGGGAACACCACGTTGGAGAGAGTGACGGAGGCCATCCGCTCCCGGCTGAAAAGGTATTCTTTGCCTGCCGGAGTCGATTCCGGTTCCCAGAAGGCTAAGGTCGCTTTGGTTTGACCGGCGTTCCGCAGTGCTTCTTCGACCTCCCGGCGCGTGCCGGAGCAGATGACCGCGCAGACGGCGGCGCTTCCGCCCGGCGGAACGGGGATGGGCTGCATGACGAAATCGACCCATTCCTCTCCCGGTTCCCAGAGGGAGGCGTCGCCGAAGAAGGGCTGATGGATCGAGTCGCTGTAGAGAAGCGTGTGATTCATCGAGCGCGAACGGTAGCGGCGCACAAAGTCGGAGTCGAAGTCCCAGAATACCCCGTAACAATGCTCCAGCGCCTCGTAGGTGAGGATTCGGCTGTGGGGTACGGGCCCGCGTTCCACCGTGGGCGTACTGGCGTGACTGCCGGGAAGGAAGGCGGTAGCTGCGGCATGTTCGCCGTGGGCGACGCCGTCGATCCGGCACTCCGTTCCGCCCCGCGAAACGATGGTGAGTTCTTCGGTGCTTTCTGCGGTGACGCAGACCCATTCGTCCGTTCCCGGCACGGTGACGGGTTGGTTGTTGACGAGAAGCGTCAGCTCCTTCGTCGCCCGGCAGCGGATTGCGATCTTGCCGGGGGAGGGGAGGTGGAAATGAAGGGTGTCGCCCGCATCGAGACCCCAGTTTCTCCCGATGCATCCGCCGTTCACACAGCCCGATTCGCGCACTTCGCCCCGGCGCAGCGCGTCGTAGGCGAGGTTGTCCTGCGGGCGCGGGGTGGCCCACGTCAGCCCGGTGTGGTCTAGGGCGTCGATCCAGGCGACCCCGGGTGGGAGCAGCGGAACGACGCTCCTTTCGGGCGGCAGCGAAAGCGACGCCAGAAAATGGATTCCAAACGGAACCGGCAGCTCCGTGTTGTTGACGCAGCGGCATTCCGCCCAATGCACATTGTTCCGGATCCGGCTGAAGCTCACGTCGGCGTAGACCCGGTCCTTCGCTTCGAGCTGTTGGCGGTAGGAGTAATGCTCCAGATCGGCCGCGACCGACCAGGGCAAATAGCCCGAGGGGCGCAACGCATCGGGGACGCCGAGCTGCCGCCGGTAGACGCCCGGGGCGACGGTGAAGTCGAAGCGCGCGCCCCGTTCCACATCGGCAAGATGGGAAATGCCGAAATGGGTTTTGGAATAGGGTCCCCACTCCGGCAGCGAAAGATCGTGCCGGTTGTCAAGATAAGCGAATTTTTCCATGTTCTTTTTTCGGGAACCACGAAATACACGAAACACACGAAAAAATTCAAAAACTTCCCCTTTTCGTGTTGTTCGTGTATTTCGTGGTCAAAGTGATTTTGTTGTTAGTG
>JAVBSA010000092.1:0-11036 GCA_031556915.1 Victivallis sp. | reverse complement strand
GGACCTGGACCCAGAACTTTTTCGCAGCTGTCACCGATCGGGAATCGGCATTGACGATCCGCCGCGACGACGCCTGGACCCGGATTATCCCGGTCGATTACGACGCCTCGCCCAAAGCCGACCTCGGTTATTCCGGCTGGGTCCAGTTCCCGGACGGCGAAATCTATGTCGTCAATTATATCGTCGACGATGCCGTGGATAAAGGACAGATCCGCGGCTATTCCCTGAATCCGAAGGAGTTTCAGTTATATACTGTTTTAGGATGACAATTTTAATTCTGTTTGGCCGCTTTGCATGTATTTTTTACTTTTGTCCTCGTCCGATACTCTGTATCGGCCTGCGGGAAAAGAAAAAAAATCCATTGCAACGCAACTCAAACATAATTTTAAAATTTCTATCCTAAAACAATATAACCGGGCTTTTGTGCTCCGGGAAAACCAAATTCACGATTGTGCAACCGTAAGCTGCGGTTGCACAATCAGCTTCCCGGAGGCCGTGCCGGGGGTATCGAGCAGGTTGAAAAGGCGCATTGCGCCTTCCTCCGCCAGCTCCGGGGGCGAGAGTTCGATCCGGGCGGCGGGCGCGAGCGTGCAATGGTATTCGGCGAATGGGGTCCGATCGGTTATGACCGGGCAGCGGCAGGCCGGCACGGCGGCGAAGACGGCGTCGACGGTGTTGAATTCCGTACCGAAGGCGAAAATTCCATCCGGCTTCTCTTCGTTCAGCAATTGCGCGAGGCGCGCTTCGGTCACTTCATCAACCGGCAGGCTCCATTTGTTGGAGTAGCGGATTCCGCGAGCGCGGAATTCCTCGCGCCAGCCCTCGAAAACCTCTCCGCGGATTCCGCTTTTACTGCAGCCGATCAAGGCGGGGCGCATCATTTCGCCCTCGAAAAACCAACGGGCGGCCATGCGCCCCCCGGCGCGGTAATCCATGACCACGTTGTTGCAATCTTCCGGATCGGTTCCGGAAATCACCTGTACGGGAAAACGGTTCCGGCACTCCCGGATGACCGGCTCAAACGAACCGGGCGGCTGGATCCACAGCACGCCATCGGGCGAGTAAAACCCGAGTTCCCCGACCGCTTCTTCCCGGTCGCAGTTCAACGCGATCATCTGAATCCGTACCGGCAGGGACTCCAGCGTTTGAAAAATCGTCCGCAGCTGCCTCATGTAAAAACCGTCGAAATAGGTGTACTTGCCGTCGCCGATCAGAAGCAGGATCTTGTAGAAACGGTTCCAGCTGCCGAAGTTGTGTCCCGGTTTCAGGAACATCCCTTTGCCCTGCCGGGCTTCCAGGTAACCGTCTTTCACGAGATCGCGCAGCGCGTTCCGCACCGTGGTGCGGCTCACCCGGAAGGTCTCGCAGAGCATCCGCTCCGACGGGAGCGGCAACGCGGAATCGGGGTGGCGCAACACCATTTCAATCACGTACTGCCGGATCAGCATGTAAGACGGCACATTCGGCATTGGTTGGCTCACCTCGATGGTTTTGATTGGGTACCACCATGAATATACCTCATCTTTAAGGATCTGCAAATGAAAAAGTTCCTTTTTTACCATTTCTCTATTGACATTTGAAACGAGTTATGTCATAATAAAGTCAAGTGGTTTTTTTTGAGTACCACATGGCATTAACCAGGAATTCGACGATGAACCGATCAGAAGAATTGTTCCGACAGCGCCGGTTCGGCGTATTTCTGCACTGGGGGCTTTACGCCTTGCCGGGCGGGCGCTGGAAGGGTGAAACCATGGATTATATCGGGGAGTGGATTCAGTCGAAATTCCGGATTCCCAACGAGGAATACGCAGACTTCGCCGCCGAGTTCAATCCGGTGCGTTTCAACGCCGACGAATGGATCCGGCTGGTCAAGGCGGCCGGCGCAAATTATATCGTTTACACGGCGAAGCACCATGACGGTTTCGCCATGTACGACAGCGGCGTCAGCGATTTCAAAATCGTCAAAGCGACCCCCTTCGGGCGCGATCCGCTGCGGGAATTGGCCGACGCCTGCTGCAAACACGATGTGGCGCTCGGCATCTATTACTCGCACCACCTCGACTGGAAGGAATTCGACGGCGGCGACCCCGGCCCGGAGTACGGTAAAAACTTCAGCGGCATGTCCTGGGGGAACGATTGGGATTTCCCGGAGCATGAAAAGAAGGATTTCAACCGTTACTTCGACAACAAAGCCCTGCCGCAGATTACGGAACTCCTGACCAACTACGGTCCGGTGGCGGAACTCTGGTGCGACTGTTTTCTCCATATCAAAAAAGAGCACAGCGAAAAGCTGCGGCTCCTGGTGAAGAAGCTTCAGCCCGAGTGCCTCATCAACAGCCGGATCGGCAACAACTGCGGCGATTTCGAGAGCCTCGGCGACAATCAGATCATGAATGGACGCGCCGAAAAACCGGTGGAGTCGCCCGTCACGCTGAACGATACCTGGGGCTTCAAATACGATGATGAAAACTGGAAGACACCGGCGGAGGTGGCGGCGCGCCTCGCTTCGCTCGCCGGGCGCGACGCCAATATCCTGCTCAATATCGGCCCCGGTCCGGACGGGAGCTTCCCGGCGGGAGCGGTCCGCGTGATGGAGGAACTGGCCGCCTGGCACAAAGAGACGCGCGGCATGGTGGCCGGCTCATCCCCTTCGCCGTTCCCGCAGGAATTCGACTGGGGTTATTGCACGGTAACGGGCAACCGGCTGAATCTCTTCATCCGCAACCGGCAGCCGGAACTGCGTCTGGCGGGAATCCGCAACCGCGTCCTTGCGGCGAGCGTTCCCTTTGAAAGCGGGCCCGGCGGCCTCGCCCTGAAGCTGCCGGCCGGGCGGCGGGATTCCCTTCTGCCTGTCGTGACGGTTGAACTCGACGGCACGCCCGACATCGACTGCCGGCTGATTCCGCAGAACGGCGTCCTGACCCTCGGCGCTTCGCAGGGAAAACTGCGCCACGGCAGGCAGGCAACTTTGTTCGGCAGCACGACGCTCGACGCCGCGGCGGAGAAGCTCGAAGTCGCCGGTCACAGCCTCCCCGTCCGGGACGGCACGCTGAGCCAATGGCACAACCCCACCGACCGGATCGAATGGGAGCTGTCGTTCCCCGAAGGTGGCGACTACCAGGTCTCCGTCGTGACGCTTCAGCGCTGCCACGGTAAGCCGTGGACCGGCAAGCGCACCGTGGAACTCGTCTGGAACGGTTCTCCGCTGCCGGAGAAAGAACTGGTTCTCGACGAAGAGCTGGACAAAGGTGTCTTCCGCAAAGGGAAAAGCGAGCTCGGCATCATCCGGATCGCTCCCGGTGAACACGGCGCTTTGAGTTTGCGCACCGCCCGAATGTACCATGAATCGGCGGCGGACATGAACCTCGCGCAGCTGATCCTGACCCGGAAAAAAACAAACATGAGTACAAAGAGGGAGTCGTTATGACAAAAAAACATTTTACACTGATCGAACTCCTGGTCGTGATCGCGATCATCGCCATCCTCGCCTCGATGCTGCTGCCCGCGCTCTCTTCGGCGCGGATGAAGGGACAGCAGGCCTCGTGCAAGAACAACCTCAAGCAGCTCGGGTTGGCTACCGCGCTCTATGTGGACGACAACAACGGCGCCCTGATCGAAGATATCAACCCGGCCGGCACCCGCGACGCGCGCTTTTTCTTCGGCCCGGTGATCGCCTCCAACAGTTCCTTGAGCCTCGTTCCCTATCTGGGGGGCAAGGTTTATCCCGGCAACGATGCCTACAACAAGGCCGGCACCGCCGTCGTTCCGGTCGCGGTCTGCCCGACCGGGCGGCGCGCTTTCGGAACCGAATATGAATTCCCGGACAACCCCAACTGGGTGGTCGACGGCGGCTCGAGCGCGCCCAACGCCAGCTATGCCTACAACCGGTGCGTGGTCGACATGGCAGGCACGGGGATGCCGCGCTACCAGCGGTTCGGCAAGATTCCCGCTCCTACGACACGGTTCCTGATCGGCGATGTGTCGGTCGTCCAATCCGGCGGCGCCGTTTCCTCCTCCACCGGCCGTTTCTACATCACCGACCACCAATCGGTCTCCCGCCGGCACCAGGGGGCGGCCAATGTTGCTTTCGTCGATCTTCACGTGGAGTCCTGGGTGAACGGCCGGATCAGTACCGCGCTCACCTGGAACGCGGTCGCCACCCCGAGCAACGCCTTCTGGCATAATTGCACGGTGAAGACGTGGTGAAAAAGCTTCTCCTGCTATTTCTCCTGGCGGGGACGGCGTCCGCAACTCCGCTCACCTGGAACCGCGCTTCGCTCTGCACCGGCGGGGAACAGGATAACATCCTGCAATTCCAGTTGGCGCAAGCCGGAACCATCGACGGCATCTTCGGTTGCGCGACCAACCGCCTCGAGCCGGGGAAGGAATATGAATTCGGCGCGGAAATCACGGCGCCCCGAAGCCGGATGGTCTATCTTCAGGTCAAACTCTTCCGAGACGGCAAAGAACTCCGCCGCATCCAATCCGAACGGAACGGCGCGTCCCGAGAAAAGCTGAAATTGGTTTTCAACACCGGAGAGGCCGACCGGATCGAACTCCTGTTCCGGATTCCGCAAAGCGACGGCAACATCGGCAGGGTTGTCCGGGCCGGATCGATCTACCTGGGGCCGCCGCGTCCGGAGGAGCCCGCGGCGAAGCAGGAACTGCCCCGGCTGGAAATCGCCCCCGGTTACCGGAGCTGCGCCGTCAGCCTCAACAACTGCCAGGCGGCGGATTACCCGCAGATCGCGGGAACCCTTCACTACCGTCCCGCCGGAACCGGCGAATGGAAAGCGGGGCCGCCCCCGGTGTTGATCCGCCACGAAAACAGCCTCCGCGCCTGCCTGACCGACCTGGCGGAAGATCGCGGCTATGAACTCAAGTTAACCGTGAACGACAACGGCGCAAGCGAGGAGTTCCTGCGGGAATTCCGCACACTCGGCGCCGAACTCCCGGTCGCCCGGACGATCGTGCTTTCCACGCAAAAAACCTTCGAACCCGAATCGGGCACTCCCGACGGTTACATCCGTTACACGGTGGAACCGGGTTTCGTCTTCAATCCGGGCAAGGGGGGCGAAGAGGCGATCCGGCTGGATGGAGCCGCTTACGTCATCCTCGACGGCATCACGCTTCGCGGCGGCAAAAAACACGGCGTTACCATAGAGGGATCGCATCACATCGTCATACGTAACTGCGATATCGCCGCTTACGGCCGGGCCGGCGTGTTCCGCCCCGATCTCGACGGCAAATTTTACGACGGCAAAAACGCGATCTGGCATGACGCCGGAATCGTGATCCGCGACAGTGAACACATCCTCATCGAACGCAATTACATCCACGATCCCGATGGCTTCGGCAACAGTTGGCTTTACTCCCACCCGGCCGGGCCGACCGGCCTTTACGTCGGCGACTCCGAGTCAGTCACGGTGCGCTACAACGACATCATCGGCAGCGACCTCAAACGCTGGAACGACGGCATTGACGGGGTGGACAATTTTTCGCCGAACGGCGGATTCCGTAAAAACGCCGAAATCTACGGCAACTATTTCGCCTTCGGCGACGACGACGGCATGGAACTCGACGGCGGCCAGCAGAACGCCCGGTTCTTCTATAATCTGGTGGAAGGCTTCTACTGCGGCATCAGCCTCGCCCCCTGTCTGCGAGGCCCCTCTTATGTTTACCGGAACAGTTTCCGCAATCCGGGCGACGAGTTCGGCTTCGGGGGGAGCGGAATTAAAATGATTTCGGGGGTTCCCGCCCGGTGGGGAACCGTCTTCCTGTGGGATAACAAGATCGACTGGAGCGGTGGAATCTCCTGGCCGCCGATTCCGGAGATGCCCGGCTCCCCGCTTTTTCTGCTCCATGCGCGGGGCAACCGGTTTCCGGAACCGGTCACGCCTTACCCGAAACACGACGCTTCACGGTTTCGTATTGACATCGACGACGGCGGAACGGCGGCGGGATTCCTGCCGCCGCTTCAGGAATTGCCGTTTCGGCCCGCCGGATTTTCCGTCAGCCGGACGCAGATCCGGTTCGAACAAAACGACGACCGCATCCGTACGGAAACCGTCACCGTAACGGCAACGGAGCCGGGGTTCTGCTCCGCCTTCCGCATAGTTTCCCCGGAAGCAAGCGAACATTTCCGGGTCAGTCCGGCGGAGGGGATTCTGGAATACGGCAAACCGCTTATTCTCACCGTCAGCAGTGCGCCGGACCGGATTCGGCAGGCGCGCCGGAACGCGGGCGCCTTCTCCGTTCGTCTTGCCGACGGGTTTTCCCGCCCGGTTTCTGTCGAAACGGATTCGCGGCGGCACCCTGAACTGCGCCAAAAAGCGCACGCCGGAGCCATTTATGGAGAAGTCGTGAAACTCCCGGCGGAAGAGCTGGAATTGCGTTTTGAAGTTTCGGTGCCGGGCGCTTATTTCCTCTTTGTCCGGAGCGCGGAAAACTCATCTTCGCGGACCCGGGCGGCGCTCGATGGCGGCGAACCAGAACTGCGCTATCTCACGACCCCCCTGTACACGGAAAACCCGTGGCGGAATGTCGCCGAGCCGATGAACAAACAACGGAATCTGCCGTATAAACTTGCCGCCGGCAGCCACACCTTCCGCATCTCCCGGCAGCCGGGAATGAAAGCGCCCGATTACACCGGCTGCCTTCTTGCCCGGGATCCTAACGGCTTCCTCTACGCCCCTTGAGGACGTCGATCATCGCGAGGAGGTTTTCGAGCGGCACATCGCCTTCAACGGCGTGGGCGGGCGAAAAGATGAGCCCGCCGTGTTTGCCGGCGTCGAGCAGCGCGCGCGTCTCTTTTGCGACTGTCTCCGGCGTGCCGTAGGGCAGCGTCCGCTGGGTGGAGAGCCCGCCGTAAAAGCAGAGCTTTCCGCGGTATTCGCGGAGCAGTGAATGCACGTCCATCACCTCCGGCTGGAACGGGTTGAAACAGTCCAGCCCGATATCGAGCAGATCGGGGAACAGTTCATCCACGTCGCCGCAGGAGTGGATGGAGACGAACTTCCCCGCCTCTTTTCCGACCGCGTACATCCGTTTGAGCTCGGGATAGAAGAACTCCTTCCACAGCGGGTACCCCATGATCAGCCCGTGCTGCTGCCCCCAGTCGTCCCCGTAATGGATGCAGTCGATGTCGTATTTGACCGCTTCGCGCATCTGGGCGATGTTGTAATCGGCGATGGCGCGCAGGAGTTCGCGGGCGAATTCGGGGTGAAGGCAGAGATCCATCAGGAAATCTTCCATGCCGCGCAGCGTCCAGGCGCGTTCGAAGAGCGAGAAGCCGAGGTTGAATACCCGGAACCGGTCGCCCTGTTCCGCGATGCCGGAAGCGATGTTCGAGAAGAAGCGGCCGTCGAGCGGATCGGGGAAGGTGTAATCCTTCAGCGTCGGCTCCGGCAGAATTTGCCCCCTGACGATGCCGATATCCTTGTCTTCGCTCCGGTCCCAGACGACGCCGAAGTAGTCGCGTACGCAATCGTCGCCGATCTCCTCGAAGAAGCCGATGGCGTCGCCGAGCGCCAGAAAGTGATTGTCCAGCTTCGCATCGACATCCGCCGTGCCGAAATGCCCCGCCAGCAGCTCGCGCGCCTCATGCGTCAGGGAAATCTGCCAGGGAACATAAGGAACCTCCTGATGGAGCATCGCACGTTTCACTACTTCGCGTCTGGTCATGCCGCCGCCTCCTTTTTATAAAACTATATCACAGAAACGGGCCGATTGCAAAGGATGTCGGCGATTTGCCGTTTTGTGCTATTTTTGCGCCGAAAAATACGGGCATTGTCCTCTGTCTCATGCTATAATATAAGGACAAATCAGTTCAGCACGATAATAAGGAGTGACGATGAAACGAATGATTCTGTTCCTTGCCGTTTGCCTGTTTCTTTCCGCGGGGGCGGCTCCCCTCGGGGATTTCACCAATCCCGCGCTCTGGCAGTTGAACGACCCCGCCAAGCGCAATCAGAGTTTGACCCGGGACGCCAAGGGACTCAAGGTCGTCTGGGACGGGTACACCTTCCATTACACCGAGCTTCATCTGCGCAATCCCCTGCCGCTGCCGGAGACGTTCCGGGAGGGTATGGTTTCACTCCGCATCCAGCTCCCGGCCAAGGCCCCGGTCCGCACCGTGAACTTGCGGCTGGTCGACGGAACGGGCGAGATCTTCCAGTATCCGCTGCGTTGCCTGCCGCCGCCGGAGACGGGAGTGCTGACCTTCGACTATCCCGTCGACCTGGCCAAACGCCACAACGCCTCCTGGGGCGGGAACAATGACAAGAAGTTCGACCTGCCGGTTTCGCTGAAGGGATTCACCATCGACTTCGAGCGGGAGTCGGGCGCGGGCGAAGCTGTTTTCATGGGAGTCGACGTCACGCCGAGAGTCACCTCCGCCGCCGACGCCATCCGTCTGGAAGTGGAAACCGGCAACCCGGTTCATGTGCTCCGGGCGGGGGAGGAAGGGCAGCTCCGCCTCACCCTCCGCAACGCCGGAAGTGCACAATTCAAGGGGAACGCCGAAGCCGATTTTGAAGACTTCTTCGGCCGCACCTTCTCTGAAAAAATTCCGCCCCTCGACCTCGCGGGCGGGGAATCGCTGACGGTTCCGGTGAAAACGTCGATTCCGGCGCAAGGCCACTGGACCGTCCGCGTCCGCCTGACCGCCGCAAACGAAGAACCCGTGACGCTGACGCGCTCTTTCGCCAATTTCAAGCCGGCCGGGCCGACGCCGGGCCTTGCCGAAGGCTTCCTCTGGGGAATCTCCTCGCATCCGCAGCTCCATGCTGCCCCGGTTCAGAAGCTTGAAGCGCTCGCCGCCGCCCTGGTCGGCGCCAAAGTCGTGCGCGAAGACGTCTACTGGCACCGGGTTCAACCGGCGCGCGGCCAGTGGAATTTCAGCTCCTTCGACCAGACGGTCGACATCTTCGCCGAACAGGGAATCGAGCTTCAGGCGATCCTCTGCTACTGCGCCCCCTGGGCCGCCCGCGACCCCAAAGCAAAGCGCCCGGACCGGTCCGAACCGGAACCGGAGGCATGGAAGTTATTCTGTTACGAAATGGCCAAACGCTATCGCGGCAAAGTCCGCTTCTGGGAAACCTGGAACGAACCGGACGTGACGCCCTTCTCCGACATCGATTCGACCGCCTACGCCCGGATGATGCTGAGCGCATATCAGGCGGTCAAGGAGGGGAATCCCGACGCCGTCATGCTCTCCGGCGGCTATGCCACGCTCGCCAACCACCCGATGCTGCGGGAACAGGGCTATCAGGAGAAATCGCTGATCGCGGGCAAAGGCGGCTACGACATCCACGCCTACCACGAGCACGGGGATTTTTACCCCCATTTCGTGCGGATGGTGGAAGAACGCTTCCTGCCGATGCGCAAACGCGCCAATGTCACCGAACCCTGGTGGGCCAATGAAACCGCGCTCACCTCCTCCGGCGGCAACGAACGCCCGCAGGCAATGGCGCTCTACAAGAAGCTGATCTATGCCTGGGGCCGAGGGGCGGTCGGGTACAACTGGTACGATCTCAGGAACGACGGCGACGACCCCAACCACGGCGAGCACAACTACGGCATGATGACCCGCGACTTCTATCCCAAACCGGTCTACACGGTCTACAACACGCTGACGACGGTTTTCGGCAACAAGAAATTCGTGCGCCAGCTTGAAGCGGGAGAATTGGAATGGCTCTTCCTCTTCGGCGACGGCAAAGAAATGGTTCTCGCCGCCTGGAACGAGAACGGCTCCACGCTGCCCGCGATTATCAGCACCGACGCTGCATCGGCGGAGCTGGTCGACCTCATGAACAACCGCCGTCCGGTTGAAATCCACAACGGCCGGGTGCTGCTGGAAGTCGGCAATGTTCCCGTTTCGCTCCGGCTGGTCGGGGCGACGAAGGCGGAATTCGCCGGGAACCCGGTCCGGCTGGAAAGCGCGGAGATTGCCGTCCCCGGCAAAGTTTACCGTTTCGCGGCGAAACTGACCAATCCGCTCGACAAGGCGGCGGAATTTTCGCTGAACTTCCGCGCTCCCGACGGGTTTACCCCCGAGCAATCGGCGCGGCGCGTCACGGTTCCCGCCGGCAAGACGGAAACGGTCCGCTGCGAGCTCCGCACGGCCGATACGTTGCGCCCCGTATTCGGCACCCCGGTCAATCTCGCCGCCGACTACAAAATCTCCGGCAGCGTTTATCAGGGGAGCATCGCCATGCCGGTGCGCGTCGCCCAGATCATTCCGCAAGGTGCGATCGCCGGCCGGAATCCCGACTTCACCCTCGACCGCCGTTATCAGGTGCGGGAACTATTCACCGGCGATCCCACCCGGGGACATCTGCTCTGGAAGGGGCCGCGCGACCTCTCCGCCCGGGTCAACCTCGGAACCGACGGGGAAAATCTGCTGCTGCAAGTCCGCGTGACGGACAACATCCACCACCAGGCGGAGCGGGGCGCAAATATCTGGATGGGCGACAGTGTCCAATTCTCCCTGGAACTGCCCGGCCAGAGGGGCTACTGGGAGCTCGGCCTCGCCCGGTTGGCGGATGGCTCCCCGGATACCTGGTGCTGGGCCGCGCCGGAAGGCTATGATTCGGCGGCGATCAAATTGACGACCGGCCGCACGGAAACCGAAACCGTGTATGACGCCGTGATTCCGTTCCGGGTGCTCGGTCTCACGCGAAAAATCATGAAAGAGGGGTTCCGTTTCAACCTGCTCGTCAACGATAACGACGGCGGCGGCCGCCAGGGGTGGATCAACATCAGCTCCGGAATCGGCGAGCGCAAGGATACTTCGCTGTTTCCGTTCGTGATTTTCGAATGATGTGATATAGTATCGCTGCCGCGTCTGCATGGTCCCTTCCGCGGCAAACGCTCGGGTCGGACCTGTCGGACAAGTCGGACCAATACTCTTCATTTAAAAGACCACGAAATACACGAAACACACGAAAAAAAATCAAAACGAAATTTTTCCCTCTCCCCTTTCGTGTTTTTCGTGTATTTCGTGGTCAAAAAAATGGCATTACCAGTTAAGTGAA
>JAVBSA010000472.1:0-5936 GCA_031556915.1 Victivallis sp. | reverse complement strand
GGAGAAATCGGTTTCGCCGAGGCCCTGGCCGTTTTGTCCGCGCATTCCGGCGCGGTGGCGCAGGCCGGCGATGCGAAGCTCGACCTCGCCCGCGGCAGGCGGTGCGGCTTCCCCGAATTCGTTTACGGCGCGGGGAAAAGCATCGGCCAGCTCCGGGAGATCGTCCCGGTTCTGCTGGAACGGAATCGCGAAGTATTGGTTACCCGGGTCGCATCCGAAGCCGGCCGGGAGCTCGCAACGTGCTTCCCGCAAGGGAAATACGACGAGACGGCGCAAACCTTCCGGATATGCGATCCGGAGAAGAAGCTGCGCGGCAATGTCGTCGTAGTCACCGCCGGCAGCAGTGACCTCGGCGTGGCGCAGGAAGCGATTCATACCCTGGAAGCGTGCGGCGTGGCGGGCAAGCTCGTCACCGATGTCGGCGTCGCCGGGATCGAACGGCTGTTCGGCGCGTTGGAGGAACTCCGGGCGGGCGATGCCTGCATCGTCGTCGCCGGGATGGAAGGCGCGCTGCCGAGCGTGGTGGGCGGCCTCGTGCGGTGCCCCGTGATCGCGGTGCCGGCCAGCGTCGGGTACGGCGCGTCGTTCGGCGGAGTCTCGGCGCTCCTGGGGATGCTCAACAGTTGCGCCGCCGGTGTTACCGTGGTGAATATCGACAACGGATTCGGAGCGGCATGCGCGGCGGCCCGGATCGTGAATGAAGCATTATTGAAACCCTAACATAGATAGTCTGGTAGTTATCATGTCGAACAAATACCGTTATCCGGAGCCGGTCGCAATTACGAACCGCCAATGGCCCGATCGCATCATCACGACGCCGCCCGTCTGGGCCTCCGTCGACCTGCGCGACGGCAACCAGGCGCTCCCCGAACCGATGAACCCCGAGCAGAAGCTCGAATACTTCAAAATGCTCCTCGGGATCGGTTTCAAGCAGATCGAAGTCTCCTTCCCCTCCGCCTCCGCCGACGACTTCAACTTTGTGCGGATGCTGATCGAACAGAAACTCATTCCGGAAGACGTCACCATCTCCGTCCTGACCCAGGCACGCAAACATCTCATCGACAAAACCGCCGAGTCGCTGCGCGGGGTCAAAAAGGCGATCATCCACGTCTACGTTCCGACCAGCGACCTCCACGGACGTTTCGTCTTCGGCCACAAACGCGACGAAGTCAAAAAGATGGCCGTCGAAGGCACCCGGCTGGTCAAGGAAGCGATCGCCCGCGAAGGGCTGACCGGCATCTGCGGTTACGAATTTTCGCCGGAAGAATTTACCGACAGCGATTTCGATTTCGTCCTCGATCTCGGTTGCGCCGTCAAAGAGGAATGGGGCAAATCCACCCCCGATACCTTCATCCTGAACCTCCCCGCCACCGTGGAGCGCCGCCCGCCCAACCAGTACGCCGACCTGATCGAACTCTTTTGCCGGAAATATCCCTATCTCGCCGAAACGGCGATCAGCATCCACGCCCACAACGACCAGGGCTGCGCGGTGGCGGCGAGCGAATTCGCCATCCTGGCCGGCGCCACCCGGGTGGAAGGCACCATCTTCGGTCACGGCGAACGGACCGGCAACCTCGACCTCGCGGTGCTGGCGCTCAACTTGAAGTCGCGCGGAGTCGATACCGGGCTCAACTTCGGCAATATGCCCGAAATCGTGCGCATCGTGGAACGCAATTCCGGAATCGAAGTTCATCCGCGCCATCCTTACGCGGGCGACCTCGCCTTTACCGCCTTCTCCGGCTCGCATCAGGACGCCATCCGCAAGGGGCTGGATCACAAGGGCGAAATCAGCGAATTTTTCGAACAGGAATGGAAGATCCCCTATCTCCACCTCGATCCCGCCGACCTCGGGCGGCAGTACGAAAAACTCATCCGCATCAACAGCCAGTCCGGCAAAGGCGGCGTGGTCTATGTGCTCGAAAAGGAATTCGGCATCTATCCGCCCAAAACCATGCACCCCGAAATCGGCCGCGCCATCCAGACCTATATCGATGAAAAAGGCGGCGAAATCAACTCCGCCGTATTGCGCGAGGTTTTCTATCACGCCTTCGTCAACATTGAAGGCCCCTACCGGATGACCAATTATCATCGCGCTTCGGTCGGCGACCGGTCCGGCGCCACCTTCACCTGGCACATCAACGATAAATCCTACGAACTCACCGGGCAGGGGAACGGTCCCCTCTCCGCCGTGGTGCACGCCCTCAAAGGATCGGGGTTGATGCCCTTCTTCAAGCTGGAGGATTTCTCCGAACGCTCGCTCGGCAAAGACGCCGACGCGCGCGCCATCGCCTTCGTCGGGCTGCGCCACAGCGAAACGGATAATTCACTGGTTTACGGAGCCGGCGAACACTCCAATATCGACCGCGCCGCCATCGCCGCTTTGATCTGCGCCATGAACCGCGCCGTCAAAGCCGGAGTATTCCCGATCAAAGGAGAGAACTGACCCCATGAACGAGACCAGCAAAGCCCGCTGGCAACTGCTTGGCGGAGTCTTCTTCGTCATCATCCTTGTCCACCTGATCGCCATCGCGATGATCGTCTCTTCGCAGAGCAAGAGCGTCTCCGCCCCCACCGTTCCGGCCCCGGTCGCCCCGGTGCTCGAACCGCCCCGGCCGCAGCCCCAGCCGGAAAAGGCAGAAAAACCGGGGTTCTGGAAACGCCTTTTCGGCAAAAAGCAGGAAACGAAAACACCGGAGGAACCGGTCGTTGCCAGCACTCCCAGTGTCACCTACCGGTATAAAGTGCCGTCGACGAATCCGCTGTTCGGAAAACCCTTCGACCACAGCAGTGCCGTGCGCGAATTGCCGGAAAAAACCGTTCCCGGCGAAAAGAACGCCAAAACCGGAATCGTCGTCGATCTCGACAGCCGCAAAGTGCTGTGGGAGAAGAAGGCGGATGCTCAGGTGCCCGTTGCCTCGATGGTCAAGATGATGACGCTGCTCCTCGCATTCGAAGCAATGGAAGCAAATCCGGAAATCCGGCTCGATACCCCCGTGCAGATCTCACGCGAAGTGCTTCGCGTACCCCGCACCGGCGTAATCTATCTCGACCCGCGGGAAACATTGCCGCTCTCGGACCTGCTGAAAGCCGTCACCATTAAAAGCGCCAACGACGCAGCGGTTCAAGTCGCAATCCTCTTCGGCGGAACCCATGAGAAATTCATCCAGATGATGAACACGCGGGCTCTGGAACTCGGCATGATCGGAACCAGATTCGTCAGCGCCTGCGGATTGCCCGACTCCGATAAGCAGGAGTCGGTCAGCACCGCGCGCGATATGGTGATTCTCGGCGAACGGTTGCTCGAATATCCGAAAATTCTCGAATGGAGCCAGATCCAGCTCGACTATATCCGCAAAGACAGCAAGCCCTTTATGCTCAATACCACCAATAACCTGATCAATCCGCATTATCCCGGCGTAGACGGCCTCAAAACCGGCTTCACCAACGGCGCCGGATTCTGCCTCACCTTCAGCGCATTGCGAAACAACCGGCGCATCGTCGGCTGCGTCACCGGTTTCCCCCAGGCCAAGCAGCCCGGCGGCCGCGACCCCTTCGCGCGCAAACTCATCGACTGGGCCTATACCCGCTGATCCCCAAAAAGTAGCCACCCTTCCCCAAAAAGTAGCCACCTTCGCCCACGGGGCTCGGTTTTTTGCTTCGCAAAAACTTCGGGCCACTTTCCGGGGGCCCCGCTCTCCGGCAGTCCGTGCGCCGCTTCGCGTCGTACTCCCACCTGCGAGCAAAGACATAGCCACCTTCGCCCACGGAGCTCGGTTTTTTGCTTCGCAAAAACTTCGGGCCACTTTCCGGGGGCCCCTGCGGGGCAGTGGCCTCAAGCAGTCCGTGCGCCGCTTTGCGCCGTACTCCCACCTGCGAGCAAAGACCTTGCTGCTCCGAGGGGTAATGGGGGCAGTCTTTTCGCTGAGGTTTTATGGGCTCGACAAAGCTCTTTGTCGGACCCGTCGGACTCGTCGGACAAGTCCGACTTTGAGCGTTTATCGCAGAAGGGGCTTTGCGGACGCGACAGCGCAAAGCCCCATTGCCGGGCGGGGTGTGTTGAAAGTGAATAAAAAGTGAGTTTGCAATTGACGCTTCCGTTTCTCCATACTATATTAAGATATAATTAACAATATGGAACGCAATGATCAGTATCGTCATATTTTCCCGGAATGATGAAAGCCGGATAGGCCGTACTCTGGCCGGGCTTTTCGCGCAGAAAATCCGTGATTTTGAAGTTCTTTCCTGTGACGGCGGTTCGACTGACCGGACCGGGCAGATTCTTGACGGATATCCCGAGGTGCGTCGTTTCGAGCTGCCGTCGGGTCTTGCGATGCCGGGGGCGTGGTTGAATTGGATTGTGTCCGAATGCCGGGGTGATATTGTTGTTTTCAACCAGGCGGCGGCGTGTCCTCTCGATGCGGATTATCTGGTGGAATTGCTGAAGGGGCTGTCGGATCCGGCGGTGGCGGCGTGTTTTGCCCGGCGGGAGCCGCGAGGGGATGCTTTGTTCCCGGTTTGGCGCGACATGGAACATATTTTGCATAACGCCGATCTGGAACAGGAATTTTCTTTTGTCGCCGCCGCGGTTCGGAAGGATGTTCTGCGGCGTTTTCCGATTGACGAGACGCTCCCGATGGAGTTCGGGGGGAAATGGGCGGCAAACCTTCGGGCGGCGGGGGAAAAAATTGTCTATGCGCGCGGTGCGCGGACGGAGTTTTCGCGGCAGGTCAGCTGGCGGAATCTTTATTGGCTGCGGAACCGGGAAGCGGCCTGCCGGGGGAGACGCATTTCGCGGCGGGAGAATTGGAAGCGGTTTTGCCGTGATCTTTCGCTTGATTTCAAGGCGATCCGCCGCACCCGTTATTTGAAGTTCCCCGGCATTCTTCCCTGGCGTTTGATCGAAGCGGCCGCCCGCCGCGGCACCGGCGCGATCTGGATGGCCTGGCTTCTTTTCTTACTGCTGTTGCTGCTGTCGGGTGTTTATTGCGTCTTTCGCTGATTACGCTGTCGTCTGGAGAAAGTTTCGCAGTTTATCGAGTGTCACCGGTTTGGTGATGACTCCGTCGAATACCGAGAGGTCGAAGTTATCGCCGGATTCCGTATCCGCCGTGATGACCGCCCTGCGCATATCGGCGAGGCCGGGGAGCCGGCGTACCTGACTTCCGAGTTCCGCTCCGTTCATGCCGGGCATCCAGAGGTCGGTCAGGAGAAAGTCGAAGGCGTGTGTTTCCAGCAGCTTCAGGGCTTCGTCGGCGTTCGGTGCGGTCATGGTCGTCATGCCGAGTTTGCTCAGCATGGCGGCCATCACCTTCAGGTTGATGGGGACATCGTCGACCAGCAGCGCCGAGCCGCGGTAAGAGGAGGAGCCCGGAATTTTGTTGCCCGGCATTTGCTCAGCGTCCGGCGTTGCGGACTCTTTGAATTTCACGCCGCGGATGGTGACGGTGAAGGTGGAGCCTTTGCCCAGGGCGCTTTCCAGCTTGATGTCGCCGTTCATGCGCCCGACCATGCGGTGAACGATCGCCAGCCCCAACCCGGTTCCGCTTTGCGCCGCCGCCGTTCCCCGCTGGGAATGAGATTGCACGAACATCTGGAACAAACTCGGCTGGTCTTCTTCGGGAATGCCGATGCCGGTGTCCGCCACCCGGAACGTCAGCGTTCCCTGTTCCGCGTTCTCCGGAACAAAGGCCGCCGTCACCCGGATTTCACCCGCATCGGTGAACTTTACGGCGTTGCCGATCAAGTTGAAGAGAATCTGGCGGATGCGGAGTTTGTCGAGCCACAGCAAAGGCAGTTGCCCGGAGTCGGCGATGAATTTCAGGTTTTTCTCGGTGCACTTCTGCCGGAAAATGCTCCCGACTTCGGCCATCAGTGCCGTAAAATCGGTTTCCGTCGGTGAAAACTGCATCTGGCCGGCCTCCAGTTTGGAGAGGTCG
>JAVBSA010000074.1:0-3495 GCA_031556915.1 Victivallis sp. | reverse complement strand
AGAGAAGCGATCACATTCTCGTGGATCATCACTTCGCCGAGTTCGGATCCCTCGATGGCGACAGCTCCGTTGTCATGTTTGGCTTCCGGCGCTTTGCCGTCCGCCGCTTTCTTGCCGGCCGGTGCTTTCATAATACTCCCTCCTCTTTTTGCGGGGTTGCGCGCTCCTGCATGAAGCGTTCCACAAATCCGGTATCGTATTTACCTTCGTTAAAGCTCTTATGAGCAATAATCTGCTTCTGGAACGGAATCGTGGTTTTAACGCCTTCGATGGTGATTTCATCGAGAGCGCGGCGCATGGTTGAGATTGCGTCGTCGCGATCTCGCCCCCACACGATCAATTTCCCGATCATGCTGTCGTAATAGGTCGGGATCCGGTAACCGGAAAACACGTGCGTATCCAGCCGGACGTTGGGGCCGCCGGCCGGAATGAACAGTTCCACCCGGCCGGGGCTCGGCGTGAAGTTGTTGAACGGGTCTTCCGCATTGATCCGGCACTCGATGGCGTGGCCTGCGATCTGGACGTCCTTCTGGCGGAAACTGAGCTTTTCGCCCGCGGCGACCTTGATCTGTTCCTTGATGAGGTCGATCCGGGTGATCGCTTCGGTCACGGGGTGCTCCACCTGAATCCGGGTGTTCATTTCCATAAAATAGAAATTACCGTCGTCAGTGAAGAGGAACTCGATGGTTCCGGCGTTGGTGTAACCGGCCGCTTTGGCCGCTTTGACCGCGGCCGCGCCGATGCGTTCACGCAGTTTCGGCGTCAGCGCCGGCGACGGAGCCTCTTCGATCAGCTTCTGGTTGCGGCGCTGGACGCTGCAGTCGCGCTCGCCCAGGTGCACCACGTTGCCGTGATTGTCCGCAAGGATCTGAATTTCGATATGGCGCGGATTTTCGAGATATTTCTCCATATACAGCGAGCCGTTGGCGAAGGCGCTTTCCGCCTCGGTACGGGCCGCGTGATATCCCTGGACCAAACTGGCGTCGTTGCGGGCGATGCGCATGCCGCGCCCGCCGCCGCCGGCGACCGCCTTGATGATGACCGGGTACTTGAGTTTATGCGCCATCTTGAGCGCGTCGTCTTCGCTCAACAGCAACCCGTCGGTTCCCGGGGTGATGGGAACGCCCGCCTTCTTCATGGTCTCGCGGGCGACCGCTTTGTCGCCCAGGGCGCGCATCGCCTCCGGCGTGGGGCCGATGAACGCGATGCCGTGCTTGCGGCACGCTTCGGCGAAATAGGCGTTCTCCGAAAGAAAACCGTAACCGGGATGAATCGCATCCACGTCGCAGATCGCCGCGACGGAGAGGATCCGGTCGATCAACAGATAACTCGCGCTCGACTGCGGCGGCCCGATACAGACCGCCTCGTCGGCGAGGCGAACCGGCAGACTGTCGGCGTCTCCCTGCGAATAAACGGCAACCGTGCGGATCCCCATTTCGCGACAGGCGCGAATCACGCGCAAGGCGATTTCACCGCGGTTGGCAATCAGAATTTTATTGAACATAAGCGCGTTTTCCCGTCTTATCCGATGACGAACAGGGGCTGGCCGAATTCGACCGGACTGCCGTTTTCCACGAGGATTTCTTTGATCACGCCGCTCTTTTCGGCTTTGATCTCGTTCATCACCTTCATCGCTTCGATGATCGCGACCACGGTGTCTTTATTGACCTTGTCGCCGACCTTGGCGAATTCCGGCGCATCCGGCGACGGAGCGCGGTAGAAGGTGCCGACCAGCGGGGAATCGATGGTGATGACCGCTTCCGCGGCAACCGCCGGAGCGGGAGCCGCCGCCGGAGCGGGAGCCGCAGCGACCGGGGCGGCAACGGCCGCAACCGGAGCCGCAACCTGGGTCACGATCTGCGAAGCGCCGCAACCGCGACGGATGCAGAGGTTGTATTCTTCGGCTTCCACCTTAAACTCGGTCAGATCATGATCGCTCATCAATTTGACAATGGTCTTGATTTCTTCAATTTTCATGGCGACAAACTTTCTGTATTGTTTTGACTTTGGATCGCATTTATTTCATTCTGGAGACATGGGAACGGAGCGCGCGAAGCGCCAGATCGTAAGAATCCGCCCCGAACCCGGCGATAACGCCGACGGCAACCGGGGAAATGAAGGAATGACGCCGGAATTCTTCCCGTGCATGCACATTGCTGAGATGGACTTCAACCGTGGGCAAACCGACCGCCGCGATCGCATCGCGAATCGCCACCGAAGTGTGCGTATAAGCAGCCGGATTGATGATCAGCCCCTCGATTCCTTCGGCGGGGGCGTTGCCGATCCGGTCGACGATTGCGCCTTCCTGGTTCGATTGAAAATCAAGGAGCTCGCAACCCAGTTCGGCGGCGAGCAATTTTAAACGGCTGACGATCGCCGGAAGCGTGTCATTACCGTAGATTCCCGGCTCCCGGCGACCCAGGAGCTGAAGATTCGGACCGTTGATCAGCAAAAATTTCATGGTTAACACATAATATAGCACCGGACAAAGCACTTTTCAATCTACTTCAACTCCTGAAGCTGGATCGTCGGCGGTTCCTGAAGCTGGATCAATAAATTTTCATTGAACAAAGTACCGCTCTTCGAGGTGGTTGCGGAACTGCGCAAATCCACAATCAGCCAGACGCCGAGCACGACCAGGGCGCCGACAATCAGGGCGATCGTGCCGCAGATCAGGAACAGCAGCTGCTTGAGCTTGCGCTCATTTTCTTCGCTCACCTCATGATCGACCACCGTCTTGGTGATGTCTTCGGGCAATTCATACGAAAGCTGCTGCCGCAGGTCGGCGGTGAGATGGTCCGCATCCTCCTGCGCGACTCCGTAAAGCGCGCAGAGCTTGCGGATATAACCCATCACGTAGACCACCTGCGGCAAAGAGCGGTAATCATCCGCCTCCAGCGCAATCAGGTAATCTTCCCGGATTTTGGTCTCTTCGGCCAATTTCTTCAACGTCAGCTTGTGCCGTTCGCGCAATTCCGTCAGGCACGCCCCGAGCGACGCGGCGGGGCGGAGCGGACAGGCCGCCTTCGGCCCGGAGGCGGCCGGGGGAGCAGTCTCCTCGATCGCCGAATCGATCGGGCCGATGGGGAGTTCCGCCTCTTCTTCCGCAAACAAACCGGTCTGCGGTTCTTCCTCCGTCATTTCCGGTTCGGGAAAAAGCTCCAGATTCTCCTCCGGCTCGGGCCGGGGACGGCTGAAATCACTGTTACCTTGCAATTCCATATTTTCATTCCCTTCCGTTGGGATTCCATAACTCAGTCTTCGGCAAGTTCAATGCCGTCAAAGATGAGGATTTCGCGTTTGTTGCCGCTGCCGGAGGCGGGGCCGACGATTCCTCTGTCTTCGAAAATATCCATAATTTCCGCTGCGCGGTTATAGCCGATCTTCAATCTTCGCTGGAGATAGCTTGTGCTTGCCTTATGATCCAGAATGACGACTTCGAGTGCTTTTTTGATATTTTCGTCGTCGCCGGGTTCGAGGTATTTCTTCATCATC
>JAVBSA010000485.1:0-5348 GCA_031556915.1 Victivallis sp. | reverse complement strand
CGGCCTGGGTCGCTTTCACCGGCGTAACGCTGACCCTGAAACTGCCGCCGGTTCATCGGAATGCGGGACCTGCCATCCATTACGGGCGGCTGCTCCGCGATCGGAACAACCTGGCGGTATTTTTGTTCGGCGGGATGAATTTCGGGCTCTACTACGTGCTGCAAACCATGATCGGCAAGAAGTTCCTGGAGGATTTCTGCGGTTTCTCCTCCGGCAGTGCCGGTTGGCTCCTCTCTCTCATGGGGGCGATCGCGGCAGTGGCGGGCATGGTGTTCGCCATTCTGAGCCGCCTCGCCGGGAACCGCCGCCGTATTTTCTGCCGGATCGCCGGGGTTATCTGTTTCTCGGCTTTCGGGCTTGTGGCGTTGTCGGTTCTCGGGGGGAGCGGTTCCGGGGCGGCGGCGCTGTTCTGCCTTCTGGCTTTTGCGGCGAGCATGTCTTCGATTCTGATTCCCCTGCTGCATGAAACCAATTCGCCGGAGATGGCCGACCAGGCGGTTTGCCTGATGAATTTCAGTTTATACTTTTTTGTTGCGATTTTCGGGAACCTCGTCGGATTTTTGCTCGATTGGTTTCCACCCGTGGCTCGTGACGGGATTCTGGTCTACGGGCGGGGCTCCTACCTGGCGGTGTTCGGAGCGATGGCGGTGCTGTCGTTGCCGGTGCTCGTCTATTCGCTGCGGATCAAAGGAAGGTGAGGGCGTGGGGAGGCGAAGCCGACCGGGTCTTTTTGCCTTCGGCAAAAAAATGAAGCCGCAAGGCTTCGCTTCATACCGCGCAGCGGTGCTTCATACGCCAGTGCTTCATGTGCCGAAGGCACGCTTCATTCTTCCCCCGCCTTGCGATGAAGCATTGCCGCTGGCGCGACAATATGAAGCAACTTCGCTTCGCTGCGTTATGAAGCGCGCTTCGCGCATGTTGGCATCTCTCCGTTCCCCACTGCTTTGGTTTGCACAAGCGTCCGGCCAGATCGCTCAGGCCCTGGACCCGGTCGGCTCCGCCTCTCCACTTACCGCCTTCCGCGGTAGTCCCGGGGAGACATCCCATATTTCTCCTGAAACTGGCGGTTGAAGTTCGAGAGCGTCGCGTAACCGCACCGCTTGGCGATCTCCAGAATGGAACTCTCCGTGTTTGCCAGCATGGTCGAAGCGACGTTCATCCTGATTTTCAAAAGATAAGGACGGGCGGCGCACCCCATCGCCTTATGGAAGAGCTTGCGGAAATTCGACTCGCTGGTGAAACAAAGCTTCGCCAGGTGGGGAATGCCCACCTCTTCGTTGTAATGCGCGTCGATGTATTGAAGCGCGGGGACGATCCGTTCGATGTCCTGATAATCGCACCCTTCCTCCGGCCCGTCCGGCGCGGTGTGATGACGGTCGAGGTAAAGCAGCAGCTGCCAGCTCAGACTGCGGATGAGGGAACGGTATCCTTTGCGTTTATCGCGCGCCTCCTCCACGATCAGGCGGATGCAATTCGCGATCTCGGGATACTCCGCACCGTCGATGATGTTGCGGAAAGCGTCTCCGCTGTAACGCGACAGCTTGAGGCAGTCGGCGTAGCTCCCCACGTTCTCCGCCAGCAGCCGGACCGGGTCGAAGTTGAGCCAGCCCCAGTCGGTTTCCCCGCCCGGGCTCGCTTTGGCGATATGCACTTCGCGCGTATTGGTGATGGCAGCGTCTCCTTTCTTGAACGGGAACATCTTACGCCCGGCAATGAAGATGCCGGAACCGTCGTAGCAGTAGCCGATTTCAAGCATGTCATGGATGTGCGGTCCGATGTCCGGCCGGTCGGTGCGGATATTGAAATCCGGCTCCGCCACCGGGAAATCGGGATCGACCGCGATCCGCTCCACCGTGCCGCTTTGCGGGCTATTTCGCTCTTTTGATTGAATACGCATAGTTTTTTTGCTGTTAAACGGAAGACAACTCTTTAGCGATATGGTATAATATGGATGAGATGAGTGAAAAGTCAAATTGGGCGGAGGATATCATGGGCGGAAAAATCGGAAAAGTCGCATTGATCGGCGCCGGGGCGATGGCGAAATACCATCTGGCCGGATTCCGCGCAGGCGGCGCGGAAGTTGCGGCGATCGTCGACCGGAATCCGGAGACCGGAGCCGCGTTCGCCGCGAAGTACGGATTTGCCGGGAATTGCTACACGTCGCTGGCGGAGATGAAGGAAGCACAGCCGGATATCAAGGCGGTTTCAGTGTTGACGCCGAACAAGTTCCACCTGCCGCTGGTGACGGAGGCGCTGGAGTTGGGACTTCATGTTTTCTGCGAGAAACCCCCGGCGCTCAACGCGGCCGAGGTGAGGGCCATGGCCGCGCTTGCGGCAAAGAAGAACCTCAAGCTGATGTTCAATCTCAACAACCGCGCCCGGCTCGATTCGCAGTTCGTCAAAGATCAGATTCGAAAGGGCAGGGTGGGGCGGATCAATTCCGCGCAGGCCACCTGGCAGCGCCGGACGGGAATTCCCGGGTTCGGCGGCTGGTTCACCACCAAGGCGCTGGCGGGCGGCGGGCCGCTGATCGACCTGCTGCATATGATCGACCTCGCGCTCTGGTTCATGGACTACCCCGAGCCGGAATATGTGCTGGCGCAGACCTTCAATGATTTCATCGGCGACCCCGCGTTTCAGGGGAACTGGGGACACGCGGCGAAGGAGGGGACGACGGATGTGGAGTCGGCCTGTCACGGATTCGTCCGCTTCAAGACCGGGCAGGTGCTGACCATCCACAATTCCTGGGCGGAACTGGTGAAGGAGGAAGATATTTCCGTCACCCTGCAGGCGACTGAAACAGGAGTGCGGATCCGCACGATCAATGAGCTCAACAGCTGCGAGCTGTATTCGCAGGAGGAGGGGGTGTCGACCGACAAGAGCTTCCGCTTCCGCCACGACGAAGATATGGGGCGCACCCGGGCGCCGGAGAATTTCATCCGCGTGCTGAACAATGAAGACGAGCCGCTGACCACGCCGGAGGAAGCGTTGAAGTTAATGAAGATCATCGATGCGGTCTATCTGTCGGCGACCTCCGGCAAACCGGTCCGCATCGAAGAAGAAGACTATACAATCCTTTAACAGGCAAGGAGTTTAAAGAAAATGAAACAGATTGTCATGACAGGCCCCCGCAAGAGCGAAATCATCGAAGTGCCGGTTCCGGATATCGGGAACAGCGAGCTTCTGGTCCGCGTCACTTACACCGGCATGTGCCACTCCGAATGGTATCCCTGGAGCGTTGCCCGGAAGGGCGATATTTTCGGTCACGAATCGGTCGGCGTGGTGGAGAAAACCGGCAAAGACGTCGTCGGTTTCAAGAAAGGCGACCGGGTCAGCGGCCTCGGCGGCGGCGGCTATAAGGAATTCATTGTGATGGAACAGGATAAGGTCTGCCATGTTCCGGAAAATCTCGCCGATGTGGATGCGATTGCGGAACCGCTGGCCTGTCTCTTAAGCTGCGGAGTCCGCATGATGCCGGTCACGCCGGGCGATCCGATCGCGGTGGTGGGCGCGGGCTACATGGGGCTCGGCATGATTTCGCTCTTCAAAGCGGTAGGCTACGGCGACATCGTGGTGGTGGATAAGCGCCGCCAGGCGCTCGACAACGCGCTCAGGATGGGGGCGACCGAAGTTTATACGCCCGAAGAGCTCCCGGCCGAATACGTCCTCAACTGGAAGGCGATCGGCACGCCCGACCTGACCCGCGACGGCCATAAGACCGACATCTTCGGAATCGGTTTCCCGACGGTGATGGAATTCACCGGAACCGAAGACGGCCTGCAGCTGGCCGGCGACATGGTCTGCGCCCACGGCCGCCTCGGAATCGGCGGCTACCACAACGACGGCCCCCGGAACATCGACTATAAGCTCTGGAACTTCAAAGCCATGGCGACCAACAACTTGCACGAGCGCCGGATCAGCTACGAAGCAACCTTGTGCAAGCGTTCCCTCGAACTCCTCTCCCGCGGGATCTGGAAATTCACGGGGGTTACGAATCACATCTACACGCTGGAAGAATTCGACAAAGCGAACGAGGACCTGATCGTCCACCGCGACAACTTCATCAAGGGCGCGGTCAAAAGCAACTGACCTGAAGCAATCAAACGGCTCCGGAACCCACTTCCGGAGCCGGGCATTCTTCGAATCTCAGGCCAGGATGCGAAGGCCGTAGAGACTTTCCTGTTTGTTCGGGTCGGCGATCTCCACGCCGACTTTATAGGTTCCGGCGGCAAGGAGGTCACGGCTTTGCAGAGCGTCGTCGAGCTTGAGCTTGCGGTTGCGGGAATCATAGAGGGCGATCTTCAGCTCTTTGCCGATTTCGTAGCCCGCCGTGAAGCCGGTCAGCTCCAGGGAAACCTGGCCTGAGACGGCGAGTTCGAACTCGAAAAAGTCCTTTTTGTCCCCGTAGCCGAGCCAATCGCTCCAAAGGGTGTCGGTTCCGATTTGTCTTGCCGCCTTGAGCGTGTCGTCGCTGTTATCCGCTGAACCGGCAAAGAGATCCGACTTGACGCTGAACGCATACTCCGTATTGCCGCGGCCGCTTTGGGGGGAGATCGCCTGAACTTTGATGTACCAGTCGCCGCATGTCAGTTTGAGGCCGGCAAGCTCCTTACCGGATGCGGCCGTCTTGACCGCTTTGAAATTTCCTTTGGAGTCAAGTGTGCCAATGGAAATTTTTGCATCGGCGCTGACGGTGTTCAGGGCCAGAGAATAAATTCCGCCGCGCCCGGCGGTGAATGTGTCGAAGTCGACGGCGTCTCCATAGCCGACGTAACCTCTTGCCGATACGCTGCCGGTTGCGCCGGATTCGACCAACAGGATTGTTTCCGCGACTCCGGGGAGGTTGTCGCCGGGAGTCCCGCGGTGAAAAATCTCCCCGGTGACGGCGAAAGAGTAGCCGGTTTCCCCGGCTTCCGGTTTCCGGCTTTCGATCTGGACGAAGTAGGTTCCGGCGGCAAGCAGTTTCTCCTTGGTCGAGACGGTTCCGTTGCGGTCCGTCGAGCTCGTGACGCGTTTCCCGAAACTGTCGAAAAGGGAGACTTTGACGCTCGAACCGAATTTGCCCGCCAGCTGGTAGCGCCCGGCGTCGAGGTTGACGGTGAAGATGTCGCAGCTGTCTCCGCCGCCAAGCGTCTCCTGGTGGAACTCGTTCACGATAAGCGCGGTGGCTTTTGTCCGGCGGTAGTCATCGGCATCGGCAAATGCCTGATAGTCAATGGTGAATCGGCCGGTTGCGCTCCACTCCGACGCGAGCCCGTCGAGGTCGATTGCCCGGAGTGAATAACAGTAATCGCCGTTGACGAGGTTGTTGAGCGTAACGGACAATGTCCGTGAAGTCAGGGTGACCG
>JAVBSA010000453.1:0-4614 GCA_031556915.1 Victivallis sp. | reverse complement strand
TGGTCGAACGCGCCGAACTCGAACAAGCGCTCGATGAGCTCCACCTCTCCGCCGCCGGCATGACCGACAAGGAGAGCCAGCTGAAGCTGGGAAAATTCATCGGGGCAAAAATTCTGATCACCGGCTCGTTGTTCAAGTCCGGCGACAAAAATTTCGTCGTGGCCAAAATCATCGGCACGGAAACCAGCCGGGTGCTGGGGGCAAGCGTATCCGGCACGGACGATTTTACCCAGTTGGTTCCGGCCCTCTCTCAAAAAGTGGAAAAAATCATTGCGCAGAGTTCCGAAAAACTCCTGCCCAGATCGGTTACCGCACCCGGTGTCGTCGCACAGCTGGCCGAGACGGTCAAGGGCCAGGGCCGCAAGGTTTACGTGTCGGTCAAAGAGGACATCAACATTTCCGCTCCCGACCCGGCGGCGGAAACCGAAATCAAAAAGTTGATGCTCGCCCTGGGATTCGAAGTGACCGACAACCGTGACGGAGCGGACTTCCTCATCATCGGGGAAGCCCTGGCGGCCAATGCCGGAAATTACCGGAAATTCATCAGCGCCTCGGCGCGGATCGAATTGTCCGTCAGCGACAAGAGCAAAAAGCTTCTCGCCACCGGCGCCGCCCGTGAAACGTTGGCCGGCGGCACCTACGTCATCGCCGCCAAAGAAGCCATCGCGCAAGCCGCGTTGCGTCTGAGCGGAGAACTCTTCGGTGTGATGAAATAATGAAGAGAATCCTTTGCCTGTTCCTGGCGTCCCTGAGCTGCCTCGCCTCCGGGGCGACTCAGGCCGAACTCGACGCCTATCTGCCGATACTGAAGCTGTTCCAGGCGGAGCGTTATCCGGAAGCGGTTTCGGCGGCGCAAACCATCGCGCCTCAAAATCAGTTCGCCGCCGTCGCACTGTATCTGGTTTACAGCCGGGGATATTGCAACACCCCGGTCAGTTATGCTTCGGCAGCCAAGTTTTTCGATATCCTGTATCGTTATGAAGGGAGCTTCGGCACCCGGGAATATCACGACGTCTGGCGTCAGATGCGCCCGGCGCCGACGAAAACCGAAAAAATCGCCATCCTCAAAGGAGGCAAAGAACGATTCCAGCTGAAAGGAAAATATCCCCTCGCCCAATGCTACTGGGAGGAGATGGACAACGTGGGCGGAGTCGGGGCCCGCGCCCTCTTCGTCGTCGCGCAATCTTACACCAAGCACGATGAAACGCTGCAGCAGAGCATCGTGGAGATTGCGCGGAAGGAAGGCAGCGCGTGCGCACGGCAATGGCCGGTCTATTTCGAGTCTTTTACCGAGGTGCTGCCGAATGCGGCCCTGATCACGCCGGAAGCATACCGGCGTTTGACCGCCGCCGCCGACTCCGGCCATGTGCCGAGCATGCTGATCGCCGCCGGCTATTGCCAGCAGAATACGGACAAAGTGCGACCCGACCCGGTCGTCGCGGGCCGCTATCTGAAGCTGGCGGTCGCCAAGTGCCAAACCTATGAGGCGATCGGGTGCAAACATGCCGCCATTCATCTGAAGATGGCGAAGGAAATGTTGAAAAGCGTTCCGGATATCACGCTCCCGACTCCGGCGCTGCTCGATGATTTCAACAAATCCTACGGCGACGAAAAACGGCGCGCCGCTCTGCTGTATGAGATCGCCGGACGCGAAGACCACCCCAGCTGCCTCTATTTCAAAAGCATGCTGCTGCCGAAGTCGGAAGAACCCAAAGCGCACGCCATGACCCGGGAAGCCGCAATCAACGGCAGTCATGAAGCGATCCGGGCTTTGCTGGACCGGCCTCATGACAAAGAATATTGGTTCGCCCTCTATCTGGCCGGGAAACACAAGCTGCCGCTCGTCAAACCCAAAGACAAGGACGACAGTTATTTCCGGCGGTCCTATCTTGCTCTCGCTCAAGAAAAAATGTCCCGGTTGACTCCGGCGGAATACCTGGAGGCGTTGAAGCAGCTTGCCGAAGCGGAACCGTGGGCCAAAGAGGCCTATCAGCGTGAATTCGGCGGCGAAGAAAAGAAAACCGAACGGATCAGCTGGAAAATCCGCGACGAAAAGTTTCTCTCCGCCGAATGGCTGAGACAGGACGGCCATGTCGGAATCAAGCTCAAAATAACCCCTTCGGAAGATGAAAATTACATCGACTTCACCTTTCAGGAGGTTCCGGGCGAAACAAATTTCACGATGTTCATCAAACCGGGTATTTCCGGTTTAAGCAACTACGACGTCCGCGGCGATATCGTTTTGCCGGATAAAACCAGGCGTGAAATCAATGCCGGTTCATCCTATTCCGGCAAACGCCCGGCGAAAATGCGCCTCAACATCTTGCCGACGGGAAAAACCTTCGAACTGATTCTGGTGGGAATGGAATGAAATTCGCCTGTCTTACCGCCCTGCTCCTGGCCGTCTGGACGCTTGCCGCCGCACCGACAGTCGCTTTGCTCGGCCGGGATCGGGAGGCGCAAAACGCCGCCGACCAACTGCTGGCGGAATCGGCCGGGCGATATGAGTTCGTCGAACGCGGCGCCGTCGACGCAATTCAGCGGGAAGCGGAATGGAACCGGCCCTTCGCCGACGAAAAGCTGGCGCGGCTCGCCGGAGCGGACCTTTTTGTTGTATTGGAAACTGTCTCCCCCGGCAAACTACGCCTGACGGCCTTCGAAAGCACCTGCGGCTTTCGTTTACTGCGGCGGATTGTAACCGGCGACGAGGCCGCAAAAACACTGGCGCAAGCATTTTCTCTCCTCGACGCGCCCCCGGAGCGGACGCGGATGATCTCGATCGCCGGAGTCCGCAGCAACTTGCATTATTCGCTCGGCGCACAGGCGAAAGCCATCTCCGCTTCGCTGCTGGAAGCGGCGGACCGGCTGAACGCAATCGTTCTCGAACGGGATTACCTGGTCGAACTGCTGCGCGAGAACCAACTGACCGGCAGGTGGGCCAAAGCCGCCGCCGCCAGCGAAATATTGCACTTTGAACTCAATCCCGGCGACACGGCCAAATCCTTTACGGTATCGGGATATTTCACCGACCCGGAGGAGAATATCGTCTGCCGGAGCGAATCCTCCCCCGGTGGAATCGACGCGATGTTCACCGTGTTCGCCGCCCACCTCGCCACCCCGCCCGCCGATGGGAAGCATACCTTGAAAACCGAGGCAGCCCGCTTCGCCCGCGAGGCCGGGATCGCCCGCCGGAACGGGGATAATCCCGGAGCTTCCCAAAAAGGCTTCGCCGCATTCGCCCTCGACAACAACCCCGCTTATCTGGAATGGAACAGCTACTGGCCTCAGAACGAAACGCCGAAGCTGTTCCCTTACCGGATGGCGCTGCTGGAACGGATCGCCGCCAATCCGGAACAGTTCAAAGAATACTCCTTTCACCATTTCGCGGTCAGGGTACTGGAAAACTTTTCCCGGGAACGGGCCGAACTCGCTCCGGAGCAGCGGCGGCAATATGAAAATTTCCGGGAATCCAACCGCGAACTGTTTCTGACCCTGGACGACGCCCCCTATCCGGTCGACCGGCTGCTCGGGCGCTTTATCCGCATACAACCTTATCTTTACGGCACGGACGCGATTTACCTGGCGGAGAAATCATCGGCATGGCAGGCGGTGATGGCGGAGCTCGATGCGCCGCGCTTCCGGGAAATTCCGGAAGACCGCCGCCAATGGTTCTGTACGTATCAATTTTACAATGCGCTGACGGAGCTCCTGCCGCTGCAGACGGCCCTGCCCCCGCAATGGGCCCGGCAGCTCAGCCGGCGGTTTGCGGAATCAGGCGAACCGTATCTGAAACCACTGCCGTTCGCGTTGCAGGCCAATGAGTTAATCTCAGGCGACGCGTACGATGAAGAGAAATTCCTCGCCCTGTGCGAAGAGTATTACAAAGCGTGCGCCGAGGCAAAGGTGAAATCGCCGGGGAATTTCGCCTATGGCATCCGTAAAATCGGCCAACACCCCGGCCTGTGGGAAAAAGTAACGGCAATCGCGGGGAAATACCGATGAGACTCATCCTGCTGTTACTCGGTTTGTCGCTTCTGCTCGGGGCGGAAGACGATTTCCTGGCCCGGACGCCCGGATTCTTCCGCCGCGACCCGGCCGCGTCGGCTCGGCTGGCGAAGCTGAACCCGGGGTGGAATTTCAATAAAATCTGGCCGGAAGGCGATGAAACGCAGGAGATTTTCACCTCCTTCCTCGGCGAAGACGGGAAAAACATCTATTTCCTGACCCATGACGACTTCGATTACCGGATCATGCATCTGGCGGAAAACGGAAAAATCAAGCCCGTCGCCTCCTTTCCGGCGGGGCAAATGCACTGGCGGGGCCGCCGGTACACCTGGAAACTGGCAGTGAACGAAGAAGCGATCCTGACGGGAGACCGGACCAGCCTTTACGCCGCTCCCGCCGGAAAAATGGATTTAAGGGAAATCAAGCTTATTCCGTTTGAAATCGTATCCTTCTGGGCCCGCGGGGGGCGGTTGTTCATTCTGGGTGAATCGGAGCTCATCAGCTGCGATTTCTCCGGTAACGGCCGCAAGACGCATTTCTCCGCCGGGCAGATTGAAAAAACACTGCCGTTTCAGCGGAACAATCCGGGCGCGAAAATCTTTTACGGCT
>JAVBSA010000617.1:0-3636 GCA_031556915.1 Victivallis sp. | reverse complement strand
CGGTCGAATACGCAAAATAATCCGATACAACGTCACGCGGGAACGGCGGAAAAACCTTGTTTTTCCGCCGTTTTGCATGTATAGTATATCGAAAACACACGAGGAGGAGCATCATGCAGGAGAGCCGGGTCAGGCTGGAAGTCGATTTGCAGAAGCTGGCCGGCAATTTTCATGAAATCCGCCGCCGGGTCGCCCCCGCCCGGGTGATGGCGGTGTTGAAAGCCAACGCCTACGGGCTCGGCGTGCTCCCGGTGGCGGAGACGGTCAAAGCGGCCGGAGCGGCGGCGTTCGGCGTCGCGGAAATCAACGAAGCGCTCGAGCTCGTCCGGCTCGGGCTCCCGGTGCAGATTCTCGGCAACCTTCTCCCCCATGAAATCGAACCCGCGGTCGAACACGGCATCACCTGCCCCGTCAACAGCCTCGAAATGGCAAAGAAGATCAGCGCGGAGGCGGTGCGGCAGAACCGGGTCGTCAAAGGCGCGGTCAAGGTGGATTCCGGCATGGGCCGCCTCGGCATGATCTCCGAAAAGGCGGCAGAGGAAATCCTGGCGATGCGCGGGCTGCCGAACCTGGAGCTCGGGGCGATTTACTCGCATTTCTCCAACGCGTTCCAGAAGTACGACGGCTATACGAAGCAGCAGATCGAGCGTTTCGAGCGGCTGCTGGCGGATCTCGAGGGGGCGGGCGTCGCCTTCCCGGAAGTGCATATCGCCGCTTCCGACGCACTCAACAACTTCCATGAAACCACCCAGCCGCCCTTCACTTTGTGCCGCTGCGGAATCAATATGTACGGCTATTACGACAACGAGGTGCAGCAGTCGATGCGGCTTTCGCCGGTGGTCGAGCTCAAGACCCGGCTCGCCGCGGTGCGAAAGCTCCCGGCCGGCTCCTCCATCGGCTACGGCCGGATGCACCGGCTGCTCAAGGATACGCTGGTCGGCACCATCGCCGCGGGGTATGCGGACGGGCTGCCGCTCGCGCTCTCCAACCGCGGTTACGTACTGGTCAACGGCGAACTGTGCCCGGTGCTGGGGCGCATTTCGATGGATTACACCACCATTTCGCTCGAAAACGCGCCCGGCGCCGAACCTGGCGACGAAGTGGTCTGCTTCGGCACGCAGGGCAATCAAACGATCGGCCTCGAGGATTGGGCGCAGCTCAAAGGCACCCACGCCTATGAACTGCTCTGCTCCATCGGCACCCGGGTCAGAAGGAGTTATCTGGCATGAACGACGACAATATGGCGAAAAAGGCGGCGTTGGCGGCCATCGAAGCGAACCGGGAATTCTTCCGCCGGGGCGGCCGTGAACCCGTTTCGCGCCGCCGCGAACTCCTGAAGCGGATCGACCGCTTTTTGTTCGAACACCGCGATAAAGTGTTTTCGGCGCTCAACGCCGACTTGCACAAATCCCATTGCGAAGCGGCGGCGACCGAATATCTGCCGTTGCGGCAGGCCCTGAAATACCTGATGCGCAAACTGCCGCGCTTGGCGCGCACCAGGCGTGTGCCGGTTTCGCCGCTGAACTTCCCGGCGCGCGGACGACTCTACCCGGAGCCTTACGGGGTGGTTCTCGTTTTTGCAACCTGGAACTATCCGCTGCTGCTTGCATTGGAGCCGGTGGCGGGCGCATTGGCGGCGGGCAACCGGGTGGTGCTGCAGCTGCCGCCGCAATCGCAGCGGACGACGCAGTTTCTGCACTGGATGGCGAAAGAGTGTTTCCCCGACGGGGAGCTGCTCGCCTTCTCCGGGGAAATTCCGCTCGATGACCTTCTCGACGAAAAATTCGACTATATTTTCTTTACCGGCGGCGAAGAGCTCGGCGGCAAAGTTTACCGGCGCGCCGCCGAACAGCTGACGCCCGTCACCCTGGAACTCGGCGGCAAGAATCCCTGCATCGTGGCGCCGGGGTGCGATCTCGCGCTTGCCGCGCGCCGCATCGCCTGGGGCAAATTCACCAACGCGGGGCAGACCTGTCTCGCACCCGATTTCCTGCTGGTCGAACACGACATCAAGGCGGATTTCCTGGCGGTGCTGCGCAGCGAGATCCGCAATCTTTACGGCGAGGCGCCGGTGGACAACCCCGACTACCCCTGGCTCATCAACGGCAAGCGCTATGAAACGCTGAGCAAGCTTTCCGCCGAAGGCCGCCTGGTCACCGGCGGCGAAAAGAATCCCAACCGCTTCTGCATCGCCCCCACGGTGATCGACGGAATCGATTGTTCCAGCCCCCTGATGGAGCGGGAGATCTTCGGTCCCATCCTGCCGGTGATGGAGTATTTCAACGAAGAGGACCTGAAAAAACGGCTGACCGGCGGCTGTTCCAAACCGCTCGCCCTCTACTGCTTCGGCGGCAGTTGCAAACTGCGCGACGAACTGCTTCGGCGCACCAGTTCGGGCGCGGTCACCTTCGACGACACGGTGATGCATTTCATCAATCCGGCCATGCCGTTCGGCGGCGTCGGCACAAGCGGAATCGGCGCCTATCACGGCAAATACACCTTCGACACCTTCACCCATTACAAACCGGTGATGTATCAATCCACTCTCTTCGACTGGCCGATGCGCTATCCGCCTTACAGCAAGTGGAAGAAATCCATTCTGAATTTTTTAACCCGTTACCAAGGAGAATAACATGTCCGGAATTTTCAAAGCCTACGATATCCGTGGAATCTATCCCGCCGACCTCGATGCGGCAATGGCCGAAAAGATCGGCCGCGCCTACATCACGTTCACGGGAGCAAAAAAAGTGGTGGTCGGCCGCGATATGCGCCCCCATTCGGCTCCGCTTTTCGACGCGCTGGCCAAAGGAATGACCGCGCAGGGCGCGGATGTGATCGATATCGGGCTGGCCTCCACCCCGCAGACCTACTTCGCCAACGGAACGTTGAAGGCCGACGGCAGCGTCATGATCACCGCCAGCCACAAT
The DNA here is from genome assembly GCA_031556915.1 of Victivallis sp. Lineage (GTDB taxonomy): Bacteria > Verrucomicrobiota > Lentisphaeria > Victivallales > Victivallaceae > Victivallis. The sequence continues at coordinate 709 of JAVBSA010000617.1, read as the reverse complement.
CCGGGCGAATGGAACGGCTTCAAGCTCTGCAAAGCGAATGCGGTTCCGATCTCCGGCGCGACCGGCATCATGGATATCCAGAAGATCGTCGAGACCAACGCCTTCGCCCCCAGCTCGAAACAGGGCAGCGTCTCCACCTGCGACATCAAGCCGGAATACGCGGCCTTTCTGCGCAAATTCGCCAAGATGAACCGCAAGCTCAAGATCGTGGTCGACTACGCCAACGCAATGGGGCTCTATGAAATCGGCGGAGTCACCGATCTCTTCGACATCACCCCGATGTACGATGTGCTCGACGGCACCTTCCCGAACCACGAGGCGAACCCCCTGCATCTGGCCACGCTCGACGCGATCCGCGCCAAAGTGGTGGAGGTCGGGGCCGATTTCGGCGCGGCTTTCGACGGCGACGCCGACCGCTGCGGTTTCATCGACAACAAGGGCGAAATCATTCCGATGGACCTCTTCACCGCGCTGATCGCGCAGGACATTCTTGCGGACGGCCCGGCGACGATCCTCTACGATTTGCGCAGCAGCCGGGCGGTTCCCGAGTGCATCCGCGAAAACGGCGGCACGGCGATCCAGAGCCGGGTCGGCCACGCCTTCATCAAGGCGCAGATGCGCGAGAACGACGCCGTTTTCGCCGGTGAGCTTTCCGGCCATTATTATTTCAAGGAAAACTTCACCGCCGAGAGCCAGGGGCTGGCATTCA
>JAVBSA010000021.1:0-3358 GCA_031556915.1 Victivallis sp. | reverse complement strand
TTCATATCGCCGTTGAGGGTTCCGGTGTTTTCGAATTCGAGGGGAACGCGGGGGTTCACCTTGAGGGGTTTGTCCAGCTTGAGGAACCGCGCGAACGGCATGAGGGTCCTGCCCTGAATCAAAACGGAAATCAAGACGATGAAGAAGACGATATAGAACATCTTCCAATTATCCTGAATGCTCGCCATCAGGGCGAAGGTGGTCAGCATGATGGGTGCGCCGCCGCGCAATCCGACCCAGGAGACGAAAAGCCGCTCTTTCATGCTGAATTTGCTTTTGATCATGCAAAGAAAGACTGCGAGAGGGCGGGCGATGAACATCATGCCGACGGCGATGGCGATTCCGGGCACCATGACGCCGGGGAGTTGTTTCGGGAAGCAGAGGAGGCCGAGCATACCGAAGAGCATCACCTGCATCAGCCAGCCGACGCCGTCGTGAAAGCGGCCGATTCCGTGCTGATAGATGAATTTGGTATTTCCCATCACCACGCCGCAGACATAGACAGCCATGAAACCGTTGCCGCCGGAGAATTCGCTGGATCCGAAGGTGAGGATCACCACGCCGATGCCGAGCGCGTAATAGAGGCCGTCATACTCGAAATCGATCTTATTGAAAAGCCAGGCGGCGAGTTTGCCGAGGACAAATCCGAAAAAGATTCCGACCGCCATTTTCCAGCAGAAGGTGGGGAAGATGATCCAGAAGGGCTTGCCGGGCGCCTGGATCATGCCGATCACGAAGATGGTGAGGAAGGCGGCCATGGGATCGTTGCTGCCGGATTCGTATTCGAGGAGCGGCTTCAGTTTGCCTTTGAGGCTCACCTGCCGGCTGCGCAAGATGGCGAAAACGGCGGCGGCGTCGGTGGAGGAAACGATGGAGCCGAGCAGCAGGCACCACTCCCACGAGGGCGGGGTATCGAAACCGATGTAGTTGGGGAAATACCGGAATCCGACGATGAAGAGGCCGAAGGTGAGCAATCCGGTGAAGATCGCGGTCAGCAGCACCCCGGCGCTGGAGAGGATGCTGCCGCAGACGAGGACGCTTTTCACCGCCTTCCAGCTGGTGTCGTACCCGCCGGAATAGAGGATGAACGCCATTGCCACGCTGCCGATGATGTTGGCGGCGGCGGCGTTGTCAAAGGGAACGAGGTTGAGGAAGTCGGATCCGGCCAGCATGCCGACGCCGAGAAAGACCAGAAGAACCGGCACGTTGAGCCGGGTTGAAATTTTACTGGAACAGGCTCCGGCGATAATCAGGACGGCCAGTACGGTAAGGTAACCGGAGAGATTGACGGCGATGTCGTGCAACACGGGAAATACTCCTCTTTATGATATCTTAAAAAAACAGTTTTACAGCACAAAGGACGATCAAAATCTGCATGGCGTTCTCGAATACCTTCTGCGGCATTCTGGCAAGCAGAAGAATGCCGAGCGCACCGCCCAGGAGCAGGAGTGGAATCATGCAGAGATCCATCCTGACCGCCTCCATGGTGATGCGCCCGTCATGGATGAAAAGCGGCATTTTCGTCCAGTTGATGATCATGAAAAACCAGGCGTTGCACCCCATGTATTTGTCTTTGGGCAGTTTCATGGCGAGGAAATAGATCGCCGCAACCGGTCCCGCCGCGTTGGCGAGATGGGTGGTGAGCCCGAGGAGAGTGCCGAAGAATCCTTTTGCGGCGATTCCATCCGGAATCTTGTCCGGCGCGATCCGGGAGCGGATGAAGTTGAGGGCGGCGAGCCCGAGAACGATTCCGCCGATCAGCATTCGCATGATCCGGTCATCCCCTTCCGGCAGGTACTTGAGCACAAACACGCCGACGGCAAGGCCCGCCCAGGCCCAGGGGAGAAGGGAGAGCACGATTTTCCAATCCGCCTTACGCCGGTACCAGGCCACGGCCATCAGGTCCGCCATGACCAGCATGACGAGTTGAAGGCCGGTGGATTTGGCGGCGTCGAAGGTCATGGTGAGCATAATGACCGGCAGGAGCCCCACGCCCGGAAGCGCGGTTTTGTTGACTCCGATCAGGACTGCGCTCACCATCAATACGACGATCTGGCTGGTATCGGTTCCGGCAAAGATTTCAGATAGCATGTTAAAATTCGGTCCTTTGGAAATGTATCATAAAAATATACACCGGGAACGCTTTCCTTTCAACGGAATCGGCTCTATATTATTCGTAAAATAAAGGAGAAATTTTCATGAAGAAATATCGTGTCGGCCTGATCGGCTGCGGGTTCATCGGCAAGGTTCACGCTTACGGCTACAACAACCTGCCGCTGTTTTACAACCAGAGTGAATTCGGGGCGGAGATCACCCACGTCTGCACCTCGAATCCCGAAAGCGCCCGCAAAAGCGCCGCAACCGTCGGTGCGAGTTGTTCTGTCACCGACTACCGTGAAATCACGGAGAATCCGGAGGTCGACATTGTGAGTATCTGTACTCCGAACGAGCTCCACAAAGAGGAGCTGCTTTCGGCGATGCGGAACGGGAAACACATTTATTGCGACAAACCGATCACGGCAACTTACGCGGAGGCGCGCGAAATCGAAGCGGCGTTGGGCGATTACGCCGGAATCGCCCAGATGACCTTTCAGAACCGTTTTTTCCCCTCGACGCTGCGAGCGAAACAGCTGATGGCGGAGGGCGCGATCGGCGAAGTGCTGGAATTCCGGGGAAATTACCTTCACTCGGGCAGCAGCGATCCCAGTGCGCCCTTCAAGTGGAAGCTGGCGGCGGGAACCGTCGCCGACCTCGGCAGCCACATTCTCGACTTGCTCAACCATCTGCTGGGGGATTTTTCGGAGGTGGCGGCGAGCACCCATATCGCATATGCCGACCGGCCTTCTGTGGCGGATCCGGCGAAACGCGTCCCGGTGACGGCGGAAGACAACATGCAGTTATTGCTCCGCCTCCCCAATGGCGCGACGGGAACCGTCACCGCCTCCAAAATCGCCACGGGAACCGAGGATGAAATCGGGTTTGAGATCCACGGCACGAAGGGGGCGATCAAGCTTGTGCCGGGAAACTTCGACAAGCTCTGCTATTACAACGCGGCAACCGCGAATTCGCCGCTCGGCGGGGTGCGGGGCTGGACGGCGATCGACTGCGGGCAGCGTTACAGGTCGCCCGCCGGTTTCCCGACACCCAAGGCGTCGATCGGCTGGCTGCGCGGCCACGTGCACTGCCTCTGGAACTTTCTGGAGTCGGTTCACGCCGGGCGGCAGCCGGAACCGTCGCTGAGGCAGGGGATCCGCATCCAGAAGCTGCTGGAACAGGTAAACGAGTCGGCGGCAAAAAAGTGCTGGCTGAAGCTGGACTAAAGTGGGGAGGCGAAGCCGACCGGGTCCAGGGCCTTTCG
>JAVBSA010000291.1:0-8494 GCA_031556915.1 Victivallis sp. | reverse complement strand
GGAGCTGGAGACCTGCATCTGGCGGCCGAGGAACCTCACCTGGTCGCCGGTGCTGATGCCGCGGCTGCCCGCGAAGACCTGGAGGGAAACTTTGCCGTCGACCAACCGGATCACCTGGGCGAGCGAAACGCCGCGCGCGCTGGTCACTTCGGCCAGTTCGTTGTAGCTGACGTTGTCGGCTTCCACGGTGATCACGTTGCCGGCGATATGGATGATTTTGTGATAGACTTTACGCATTTACCGTGCTCCGTTCCGCGATTTTCGCTTCGATGGCGGCTTCCTGTTTCTTGAACTCTTCGGAATCCTGCGCCAGATAGTTGAGGTCCATGAACATCTGGCGGAGGTTCAGGAAATAGCTGCGGGCGGTATCCTTGTCGGGGAGGTTGAAGCTCCCGGCAAGAACCTTGTAGATCCGGTCGAACATATAGTTCTGGCGGTCGAAACTGCAGGCGCCGTCGACGTCGTCGAAGGTGTTCTGCTGCAGATAGACATAGTCGAGGAACTCGCTCTTGAGGTAGACGATGAAATCGTCCAGGCTGGTTCCTTCTTCTCCGATCACCTTCATCATCTGGTTGACTTCGGATCCCTGGCGGAGAATGCCGCGCGCCGCAGCCACCGCTTCGGCGGGGGCGACGCTCTGATATTTGCTCCAGCTGTCCAGCGGGTGAATCGCCGGGTACCGCCGCGCGTCGGAACGCTCGCGGGAGAGGCCGAGGAAGGCCCCCACCACTTTCAGCGTCGCCTGGGTCACCGGCTCTTCGAAGTTGCCGCCCGCGGGGGAGACCGCGCCGCCGATGGTGACGGAACCGGTTTCGCCGGTGCGGAGCTTGACCATGCCGGCGCGTTCATAGAAGCCGGCGATGAGGGATTCCAGATAGGCGGGGAAGGCTTCTTCACCCGGAATTTCTTCCAGTCGGCCGGACATTTCGCGGAGCGCCTGGGCCCAGCGCGAGGTGGAGTCGGCCAGCAGAAGGGTATTGAGCCCCATCTGGCGGTAATATTCGGCCAGCGTCACCGCGGTGTAGACCGACGCTTCGCGCGCGGCCACCGGCATCGAGCTGGTGTTGCAGATGATGATCGAGCGGTTGATGAGGGGCTGGCCGGTCTTGGGGTCTTCCAGCTCGGGGAATTCACGGAGAACTTCCACCACTTCGCCCGCGCGCTCGCCGCAGGCCGCGATGATCACCACGTCCGCTTCGGCATAACGGCTGATCGCGTGCTGGAGCACGGTTTTGCCCGCGCCGAAGGGGCCCGGGGTGCAAAACGTCCCGCCGACGGCGACCGGGAAGAAAGTGTCGATGGAACGCTGCTGGGTGACCAGGGTCTTTTCGGGCAGCAGTTTTTCGCTGTAATCGGTGATCGGAATCTTGACCGGCCACTGCTGGGTCATGGTGATGTTGCGTTTTTCGCCCTGTTCGTTGACGGCGACGGCCATGACGTCGTCGATCTTATGCTTGCCCGCTTCGGCGACGGAGTCGAGCGTCCATTCCCCGCGCCAGGCGAAGGGCACCATGATAAAGTGGGTGATGACGCCTTCGGGAACCGAACCGATCCGGTCGCCGGGCTTCACTTTGTCGCCCTTTTTGGCGACGGGAGCGAAATCCCATTCGGCCTCTTTGTCGAGCGCGCGCAAATACACGCCGCGCTGAAGGAAGAAGCCCGATTGTTCCGCGAGAAGCGGGAGCGGGTTCTGAAGTCCGTCATAAACCTGGGTCAGCAGCCCCGGGCCGAGTTCGACCGACAGGAGTTCGCCGGTGAATTCGACTTCGTCGCCGACCTTGAGGCCGTTGGTGCTTTCGAAGACCTGCAAGTCGGCGCGGTTGCCGCGCACGCGAATCACTTCGCACTTGAGGCGCGCGCCTTCGGAGCCCGCCACGCGGGCGTAGGCCACTTCGTTCTGCATGACGCGGTCGGTGAATTCAATGGTAATCATGTTGCCATTGACGGCGACCACCTTTTCCGTGTTCTTTTCTGCCATTGCCGTATCCTTGAACTAGTTTGCTTTTTCTGTTTTTTCTTCGCCGGAGGGAAGGCCCGAGATCCGGTCCACGGCCGCGTTGAAATTTTTGCGCCCCGCTTCCGTTTCGCGGTTGCGGTATTTATCGAGAATCGCGAGCTTCAACCGGTAGACGCAGAGCTTGTCGAGGTCGAAATCATGGCCGGCCTCGAGTTCGTCGAGATGGCGCCAGCGGATGCGGTCGACCGCTTTCTCCCGTTCCAGGGGATCGCTCTGCACGCCGGCGGGCGTCAGGGCCGCGTCGACTTCGGTGAAAAACTGCTCCGGAACCGGGAGTTTCCGGCCGTGGTCATCGTCGTGGGCGGTGCGCTTTTCGGCGATGCGGGTGCGCAAATACTGCTCGAAAAGAGTGTATCGGCGATAAACCCCGGGCAATGCGGCGCCGGAACCGGGTTCGCGGCTCACGACGAGCGTTCCCCGCCCGAGTTCGGCAAAGTCCGCGGGCGTCAGCTGCCCGGCGCAGAGCGCGTCGAATTCGGCGACGCTCATCGGAGCTGTTTTGCCGAACGCGAGATCCGGCAGAGATGACACCAGGTAATAATACATCGGAATTATTTCTTTTCGTCTTGATCGGCGAGCAGCACGGCCAACCGGGGGCCGATGTAGGCGCCGACCAGTTCGGTCACGGCTTCACTGCTGAAATCGCAATAGAGTTGATCGCCCTTGAAACTGACCTCCATACCGCCCCTGATTTCGGCGTTGCCGAGGATTTTCGGAGCCGTTTTAAAGCTGCCGGCAAGCGCGTTTTTAAGCGCTTTGTCGAGCGCGGCGACATCCTTGACGGCGGCGAGCACGGTCACTTCGCCATCGGGGTCGGCGGTGAATTTGGCGGCGAGTTCCTTGATGAGAGCCGCCATGAATTCCGGTGAAAGCGCCTCCTGGGCGGCGTCGCCGACCGCGCGCTGAATGCGGCGTTCGAGTTCGCGCTGAAGCTCGAGAAGGATATCGCGGGCGGCCTGCCGGATTCCGGCTTCGGCCCGTTTCTGGAGCGCTTCGGCCTTTTCGTCCGCTTTGGCGGCGGTTTCTTTCGCCGCGGCGTGCGCTTTTTCCTTGATGGTCTTGGCCTCTTCGTGAGCCTTGGCGATGATTTCATCGGCCTTGGCCTGCGCCTTCTGGACGCCTTCCTCGTTGATCTTATCGAGCAGGCTTTGGAATAATTCCGCCATTTTTCGTTTCCCTAAGTGTTTGTTGAACAGATAAAAACAATAATCCAAATACTATAGTTCAAAAACGGCTTTTTTGCAAACGGCTCCATTCAATATTGCCGGAAAATAGAAATAGCGCCTCAATTTTCTCGCGGGGAATTTTATACTCGTCATGCACGTCAAGCCCCCAGGAATTGTCGCCGCCGGCCCCGCGATGCATCACATCGAGAGTCAACTCCCAGATTCCCTCGTCTTCGAGCTCGAAGGAGTGGCGTGCTTTTTCAAGCGACTCCGCACGGTAATTGCGGAGCGTGAACCCGAACAGCCGGTCGGAGGCGATGCAAAGCGCATCGCCCGAGGCGGAGGTGAGAATCAATTCGCGCACGTCGATCCGCTGCCCGTTCTCCTGCGGCCGGGTGTAGGGCGTAGCCAGCTCGCCGGGCGCGGATTCATAGCGCCCGACCAGCGCGGAACGCTTGCGGTCGCAGTAAGCTTCGTGGGGGCCGCGCCCGTACCACGCGACATTCGCAATCGCCTCTTCGGGCAGGATGATGCGGACGCCGAAACGGGCGATTTCGGGGCAGTTTTCGCCCGGCTCAAAACCGGCTTTCAGAAGATACCCGGACCATTCAAGCGAAGTTTTGAAATCCTCCGGCTTCCGCAACGCGGTGCGGTCATCGAATTTGCATCCGTGATCATTGTCGGTGATGGCGCGGTCGAGCACGATTTCCGCCTCGAACAGACAACGGTAACTCTCCGCCTTGCCCGTCCAGAAGGGGTTCGCGTCAGGAAGGACGGAGAAGGTCGGTTCCCAGGTCGCGCAAAGCTCCAACTCGGCGCTTTCCTCGAACGCGAAGCGGAAAAACACTTCGCCCGACTCCGGAATCGCAGCGGGATAGGGAATCGTGACGCTTCCGCCGGCCGGAATCACCTTTTCAATCACGCCCGACGAAAGTTCGACTCCGTTCCGGAGCAGTTTCCAGTTGATGTTCTTGAGCGGCAGGAAATAACGCTTGTTCCGGAGCGTGACCGTCTTCGCCGCGCGGTCGATGGCGCCCGCGAGCGGCTGGTGAACAAATTTCACCTCCGCCAGACCGGGATTCGGAATGCGGTTCGGCCGCACCAAACCGTCGCAGCAGAAGGTGCCGTCGTTGGGCTTGTCGCCGAAGTCGCCGCCGTAAAGATAGCCCTTCGCGGAACGGAAACCGTGCTCGCACCACTCCCAGATAAAGCCGCCGGCGAGACAGGGGAAACGCTCGATCATCTCCCAATACTCGAAAAAGTTGCCGGTGCTGTTCCCCATGGCATGAGCGTATTCATTCATGATGAAAGGCTTGCCGGTCGGCATGGGCCCGTGCTGGCGGGGGTGCGGAATCTCGCCGTGTTCCCCGATCCGCTCGGCGTTGTCCTGCGAATATTCATAAAGCCAGCGCGGCGTGGGGTAGGTCTGGCTGTCGAAGTCGGCCACGATATTCATGTCGGCATACTGGATGGGCCGCGGATCCAACTCCCGGATCCGCGCCGCCGCCGCCTCGAAGCCGGTCCCGTAACCGGCTTCGTTGCCGAGCGACCAGACGGTTACGGAAACGTGGTTCCGGTTGGTTTTCACCATGCGCTCGGCGCGGTCGACGGTAGCCGGCATCCAGGCGCCTTCATCGCCGGGCAGAACGCAGGCGTGATAGGAGAGCCCGTGACTTTCCACATTCGCCTCGTCGACGAGCCAGATCCCGTTGCGGTCGCAGAGCTCGTACCAGAGCGGGTGATTCATATAGTGGCTGCAGCGGACGGAGTCGAGGTTGGCCGCCTTGATCATGGCGACGTCCTTCATCATCCCTTCACGGGTGAGCGCCCTGCCGCGTTCCGGATCGAACTCGTGCCGGTTGACGCCGTGGAAATGGATGGCCTTGCCGTTGAAAAACACCTGGCGGTCCCGGATTTCAATCGTGCGGAACCCGGTGCGGTAGTGGCGGATGTCTTCGATTTTCCCGTTGTTCTTCAACACCAGCGTGACAAGGTAAAGGGCGGGCTGTTCCGGGCTCCAGAATTCAACTTCATCGAGCGGCAGATCGACCGCCTCCCCCCCGGGGTTGCGAACGAGAAGCTCGACCTCCCCTTCCCCTTCGATCCGGGTGACGGCGATGATGTTCCGCGAAGCGGAATCGGCGCGGATCACCGCGTCGGCAATGTAGTTGTTCCCGGTCGAATAAAGGAAAATACTGCGGAAAAACCCCGAGAGCCGCCAGAAATCCTGATCTTCCAGATAGCTCGCGCTGGAATACTTGTACAGTTCCGCGGCAATCAGGTTTTCACCGGCCCGGAGAAACGGCGTAATCTCAAATTCCGCAACGCCCATGGAGTCTTCGCTGTATCCGGCGAACTCGCCGTTCACCCAAAGGCGGAACGCGGTCTGCGCACCGCCGAAATGAATCACCGTACGGCGGCCGCTCCAATCCGCCGGCAGCGCAACCTTCCGCCGGAACTGACCGGTGGGGTTGCGCTCTTGATACGTCGTCCAGTCGGCAGGCGGTTCCCCCATCACATGGGGCGGGTCGCAATGAAAGGGATAGGTGATATTGCTGTAAATCGGAGTCCCGTACCCGTTGCACTCGAGATTGCAAGGCAGCTCGACTGCGTTCCAGGCGGAATCATCGAAGCCGGGAGTTTCAAACCCCTCAACACGCCCATCCGGCGCAGGCGACCAATGAAATTTCCACTCGCCGTCAAGCGAAATCCGCCAGTCGGCAACGTCATAGAGAAACTCGTCCGGTTGAAGCTCAGTACGGTTCGAAGGCCACGAAAAAGCACGGGCCGGCAGTTTATTGATTCCGAACACCAAAGGGTCTTCAAGAAGTTTGATCAAGTCGTTCATTTTTTGTCTCCGGAAATGTTTTCCAATTAATGAACCATCTCTTTGCCACTTTTGCAAGAAAAATGATAAAGAAAACTTGACTTTTCCACCTCACAAGACTATACTGTAGGGTATTGAATACAGAAAGGACCGGAATCATGGACGACTTAAGCAAGAAAATCACCGAACGCCTGGATCAGTTGCGCGTTCACCTTCAAGCAGACGGCGGAGATCTGGAGATCGTAAATATCGAAGGAAAAACCGTTTATCTCAAATTGCGCGGCGCCTGCGGCGGCTGTCCGCACGCGGCAATGACCATCAAAGGCGGGCTGGAACGCATCCTGCGCGAAGAGCTCGACCCCGAAATCACTATCGAACGCGTACTCTGATCCCTCTTGAGGCTCCGCCTCGTTACTCCTGTTCTTAGAACGTTTCGCCCCCTTGCCCCCGACCGGCCGGTCGGAGGGCAAGGGGGCGAAACGCTTCTTGGTCAAGTCCCTATTTTTTCTGTGCCATCGCCACGGCGATCGCCAATGCCAGGTCGGCGTCTTCACCGTGCCCGTGCTTCTTCTTTGCGCCGAGGTGAATAAACACACCCAGCATATGAATCAGCAGCGCGACGAGATAGCTGACCGCCACGGTGATGATGATCGAGACGAACATGATTTCAAAAGCCTGTCCCATAATTCCTCCTTATTTCACCAGGCTGATATAGCATGCGGCGATGATGGCAGTGGTGATGACGCCGCAGATGTTAACTCCCAGCGCATACTGCATGACCACGGCGCCGGGATTGACGTTGGAGACTTCTTTCTGTGCAATCTTGGCGCAGCTGGGCACGCAGCTTACCCCGGCGATTCCGATCACCGGGTTATACTTGCCGCCGGTGAAGAAGTACATGAGGTAACCGCCGATCAGGCCGCCCACGGCGGAGAGGCCCAGCGACACGATGCCGAGGATCAGCAGCGGGAGAACCCGCGGATCCATGATGGTCTTGGCGTCGCAAAGCACGCCGAGCAGCACACCGAGCATCAGAGTCGAACCGTAAAGCACGATTTCGCTGACCAGGTAACGGAACTTCTCCAGCCCGGATTCGCGGATGGCGATGCCGAGGAACAGCGAGAAGAACAGCGGCGAACCGATCGGGAACAGGAAGCAGAGCACCACGCAGGCGATCACGCTGAAGAGAATCTTCTGGCCGGAAGTGTATTGCTTTTTGTTCTTATCCGCCGGCATCTCGATTCCGCGCAGCTTCTTCGGCACCATGATGCGGACGAGATATGGGAATCCCCCGTATGCCAGCGCCAGGTAAAGATAGGCCACCACCGTGATCGGCACGAACAGATTCGGCGCCATTTTCAGCGAGCCGAACAACACCATCGGGCCGTCGGCGCCGCCCACCAGGGCGATGGAAGCCGCTTCCCCGATCGTCATGCCTTTGAAGAGCATGGCGATCGGCAGCGTCAGCAGCGTGCCGAGTTCGGCGCAGATCGCGATGAACATGCTCTGATACGGACGCGCCATGACGAATCCGATATCGAGCAGCGAACCGATCCCGAGGAAAATCAGGCAGGCGATGAGGCCGTTGCTGAAGGCGAATGTGTAGATGGGCTGGAGCCAGTCCACCTGGCAGAGCGTCATCAGCGCGTCGTTGTTGGATTCGATGGAGTCGAGGAACAGCGTTCCCACCTTGTGCGGGTCGACCGTTGTTTTCGCCACCATGTTGATCGGGTCGAAAAACATCATCGCCGCGTTGATGGTGCTCATGCCGAGGCCCATCGGGATCATCAGCAGCGGTTCCAGCACGCCCTTGCGGCCGAGGTGAACCATGACGACGCCGAGGACAACCAGGACTGCCCGGGCGACCACCATTTTCCAATCGTTATCCCACTGATAGAGAAGCAGGTCGAAGCCCTGGAAGATTTCGGTGAATTTAAAATGCATTTCCCTATCCCCTTACTGGTGCTTCACCAGGGCAAGCAGCGCACCCGTCTGGATGTGCTCGCCCACGGCGACTTCAAAGCTGGCCAGAACGCCATCGTGTTCGGCCATGATCAACGTCTCCATCTTCATCGCTTCGATCACCATGATGGGATCGCTCGCTTTGACGGTGTCGCCCGGCTTGACTTCGAAACGAATCACCACGCCCGGAATCTTGGTGTGGACTTCGGAGAATTTTTCGAGCGAATTGTTGGAATCCGCCGCCACCCGGGGAGAATGCTTCGGCGCATTTTCCGCATGGGCGGAATAAATCACGTTGCGGCCGTTGACCTTCGCCTTGCCCGGCTCGCTGAGGTCGACCTTGAATTCCTTGCCGTTGATGACGACGACGACGGGGCCTTCCGCCGCGGCCGAGGGAGCTGTTTTGGCGCTCTCTTTGGCTTCTTTCTTCTCCGGCTCGTTCTTGCGGACGCCGATCTTGCCTTCGCCCTTGAGGAAAGCGATTCCCTTCTCCTGGCAGGTCGCGGCGATGAAGATGTTTTC
>JAVBSA010000075.1:0-6032 GCA_031556915.1 Victivallis sp. | reverse complement strand
AGACGCAGACGACGTCGGGCAGGTCCGGGTTGTCGCGCGCCCACACTTCGACCGCTTCGGCGTAGAGCTTCCAGTCCTTGGGCTCAAAGAGATAGCGGTTCTTCGCGCGCTCCGACTGGAGCCAGGTGGGGAAGTAGCCGTGCATCCCGGCGTAGACGAAGAAATCCTTCTCCTTTTTGGGCTCCGTTTTCGGGAATCTGCTGATGATTTTCCCGTCCGGCCCCGGTTCGACCTGGTTGAGGGTCCAGAATCCCCAATCGATGTTGCCGCCGATTTTTCTGGTCCACTGGCTCGAAGCATGGACGCGCATCAGGCCGTAGCGGGAGGCGCGGCGAACCGGGTCCGGAATCGGGGCGCCGATCACGCCGACGGTCGCGTCGGAGACGATTTCGCCGCCGTCGGCATAAGTTGCGTTTGCAATCACCTCATAGAAGCCGCGTTCGGGGAGATTCACGGTCATCTCGCGCGTTTTCGAGCCGAAGGCTTTCTCGCGGAACACCCTCTTCTCTTCATCCAATATCGTGAGCTTGCCCGAAACGATCTCCTCCGGGTTGAAATAGCGGATCGTCACCGTGCCGGAATCGGCGAAAAAGGTGTTCCCCTCCTGTTTCGTGACGATATTGTGGTTGACGATGCAGATCTCTTTAACGCCGAGCTTTTCCAGAAAAAACTCCCCTTTCCCGGCGGAGGTGTCGACCCGGAGGATCATCCGGGCGGAGATGGTTCCGTTGGCGATCGAACCGAGTTCGGTCAGGGCCTGGCGTTTCTCCCACTTCCACGCTTCGACGACGTCCATCACGGTATCCCAGTCGCGCCGGGGGCGGAGCGGAACCGCCCAGCGGCCGTTGTCCTGGCGGATGCGGAACTGGACAACGCCGTCACCGCAATTTTTCTGAAACGCCTGGACAAAAAGCTCCAAACGGCGCGCGGTGACGAATTCCGGCCGTTTTTCCAGTTTGAATTCGGGCCCCGTGATCTCCACGATCCCCCCGGCTTTGAGGATTCGGAGGCGGATCGCCCCCTCCCCTTCCCCGACCGCGACGGCGGCGGGGTCAGCGCTCACCCAGAGAGCGGCCTCCGCCGGCATCGTGTACACATCGTTGGTTTCAACCCGTTCCGCCGCAAGAAAAAACGGCGACAGGCAGAGGGCGGCGAACAACATTCGTCTCATCATGGCATGCTCTCTAATTTAAGGTTCCGCTGTAAGCTCCGACGGCGACGCCGTCGCGGGTCCGCCAGGTCCAGCCGGAGTTCGGCCGGACCTCATCCGCCAGCTCCACGCCACGCAGCGCTCTGGTATGGCCGTCGCCGAAGAGGATGTTGCCGGAACCGACATGGCGCTCGATGAAAATTCCCCGGGCGTTGGTGTTGGTGTGATTGTCGTCGAGCGAATAGTTCTGGGCGGTTCTCCCCTTGGCGGAGAAAACGGTGTCGCCCGCGAGGATCATGGAGGAAGGGGTCTTCCAGCTCCGGAAGAGCGCTCCGGCGGGATTCACGACCCGGATTCCCTCGCGGAAGTGGATCACGCCGTCCGGCGTGATCGTACAGGTGCGCAAGCCATAGCCCCACTGGCCGCCGGTGCCGGACTCCGAAAACGAGGCGTTGTCCGGGCAGCGGAAGGGAAAGGAGCCTTTCCGGTCGCGGAACTCGTAGGTGATCGGAATGTTGAAATAGGCGCACAACACGTCGAACCACGGGCGCTCCACACCGGTTTCACCGGTAATATTACGACTGTCCGGCGCGAGGAAGCACCCCTTGTTGTCGTTGGTGTAAAGATTGATGTAAGCGCCGACCTGTTTCAGGCGGCCGGTGCAAGTGGCGGCCGTGCCTTTCGCCCGGGCGCTGTTCAAGGCGGGCAGCAGCATCGAGGCGAGAATCGCAATAATCGCGATCACGACCAGCAGCTCGATCAGGGTGAATCTCTTCATCGCACACTCCTTTCTTTCCGGTACACAACTGGAGAAATCATACTCTGTCTGTTTATATTATGGCTCGAAAGGAGCGGGAACACAACGGGAAAATTCCGTTTTACAATGGTAAAAATAAGACCTTCACCGGCAACGCCGATTTTGCTTTCGGGAGAATATTTCATGGAACGTTCCTTTCCGTGGTTTCCTTTAAAGTCAGTTGCGGCTTGATGCGCAATTCTTTGACGGGCGCGTCGGCGTTCTCCATCCGGGCAAATAAGGTGTCGACCGCGACCCGGGCCAGTTCCTCCGGATGCTGTTCGAACGTTGAAATATGGAAATTGTTCGTCTGTTCGTCGGCCAGGTTGCCGAATCCCAGCACGGCGAGCGACTCGGGAACCGGCCGGCCGATCCGGGCGGCAACTTCGATCAGAGAAGCGGCATAACTGTCGCTGAAGGCGCCGACCGCGGTGATTCCCGGGTGGAGTTTGAGCTCCTGCGCCAGGAGCGCCGGATCATCCACCTGCCAATCGCCTTTGCCGATGATATGCAAAGAGCAATCATTGCGGCGGTTGCAGAAATCGGTGAATCCCTCGCGCCGGAGCCGGGCGGGGCTCGCTTGCATGGGCCCCTGAAAATATCCCAGAACCCGGTGGCCGATCGAATAAAAATATTCAGCCGCCATATACCCCCCCGCAAAGTCGTCCGTGCCGATGAAATCGATATTGGCCGGAATCTTGCGGTCGATCGCCACCACCGGCAGCCCGCGACGGGTAATTTCCGCCAGATACCGATCATTGGCGCAATCGTTTTTGGGCACGAAAATGATTCCGTCCACCCGACGTTCCAGCAACTGCTTCATGCAGGCCCGGTCGTCGCTGCTCCGTTCGTCGTTGATGGCGACCAGCCCCAGGTAATCGCGGGCGACAAGCTCATGATTCACCGCCGCAAAAAGCCGGACAAAAAAGGAGACCGAAAGCGACATAATCACCCCGACTGTACCGGTTTTGCCGGTTTTCATAGCGATGCTCAGCCGATTGTCGTGATAGCCGAGCTCTTCGGCGACTTTCATGATCCGCTCACGCGTACCGGGTGCAATCTCCCCTTTGTGTTTGATAACCCGCGAAACCGTCGACACGGAAAACCCGGTCGCCTCGGCGATCTCCTTCAACCCGACCAGATAATCATTTGCCATAAAACACCTCCGCAATCGTTACCGCAATCGTTTGCGGAACTATTATAATTATACCGGAACAGAGTGTCAATGTCAATAGGGATTGTCAGAAAAGAATGATTTTTTTGCTGATTCCTGCCGGCGCTCTCTCACAGCTGCTTGCGGAACTCGCTGGGACTTTTGCCGAGGCGTTTTGCAAAAACCTTGGCAAAATAGTTCTGGTTGGCGAATCCGGTCGCTTCGGCGACCTCTTTGATGGAGGCTCCCCACTCCTGCCGCATCATTTCAAGCGCGATTTGGATCCGGTAGCCCGTGAGATACTCCTGTGGCGAAATGCCGCACTCTTTGACCACCAGGCGCGCCAGGGTGGAGCGGTGAACGCCGAGCAGAAAACTCATCTCTTCGATGGAAAACTCCGGCTTGTCATATTGCTCCTCAACCACCTTGCGGAAGCGGAGAAGAAAATCGCCCGAGCCGCCGCGCGGCCCAATCAAAGCCTGCGTCAAAATTGCATACGCGATCGAACCTGCGCGGAATTCGGAGTCGCGCCCGATTCCGCGCACCTCATCCATCAGCCGCAGAAAAAGCTCCTCCGGGCAGCGCCCCGCCGCAAGAGCGCCGCGTTCGATCCCGAAGCCCCGGATCACCGATTCCGTCTCCACGCCGTCCACGGTGAACCAGAAATATTCGAACCCGTCGGTGAGCGCCGTAATCCGGTGGCAGTCCCCCGGCAGATAGAAGAAAACCTCTTCTTTGTTCAGCTGCCAGACGGTTTCGCCGTGCCGGAATTCCCCCGTTCCCGCGATGCACCAGTAAAGTTCCAGGAACGGTTTGGTCATCTCGGGGTCGCGCCAGTTGCGGAGCACCCGGTAATGGCCGGCGGAACGGATCAGCATCGGAGCGGCCACCGTTCCCGACCGGTAAGGGCGATAAATTTCCTGTATTTTCATGCATCTTCCCTATACTGCGACAAAATTACCCATTATAATACATCATTACCATAGGGAAATCAAGTTTTTTCAGGTATAATAATATCAAACCACCGGAGACAATTATGCAAAAATCGCCCAAAATCGTCGTGATCGGAGCCGGCAGCTACTTTTTCGGCAAACCGGTCATCTACAATATGATGACCAGCCCCATCCTCAAAAACGGCACCCTCGCGCTGGTCGACACCGACCCCGCCGTGCTCTCCACCATGATGAAGCTCGCCGAACGCGCCAAGCTTCATTCGGGCGCGCCGGTCGAAATCATCGGCTCGACCAACCGGCTCGACGTGTTAAAAGACGCGGATTTCGTCGTGCTCTCCTTCTCGTACCGCAACGCCTATTACCGTGAGATGGACACCCGGATTTCCCGCAAATACGGGGTCACCATGTGTTCGAGCGACACCATCGGCCCGGGGGGAATCTTCCGCGCGCTCCGCGAGCTGCCCGAGATTCTCCAGATTTCCCGCGATGTGAAGCAGTACGCTCCCAAGGCGTGGCTGATCAACTTCATCAACCCCACTTCGGTCAACGGAATCGCCCTGATGCGCCATGCGCCCGACGTGAAGAGCTTCGCCCTCTGCGACGGCAACCATGAGCCCTACGTCCGCACGATGTTCCTCAAGCAGATCGGCGTCCTGCCATATGAAACGGAGAAACTGCCGCCCGAAGTCGACGCCAAATTCGATCTCGTCATCACCGGCGTCAACCACTGCACCTGGGTGCTCCGCTGCAATTACGACGGCAAGGATTATCTACCCGCACTCCGCGAATTCGTCCGCAAAGAGGCGATCCGCGAATATGAGAACCGCCCGAGCGACAAGGCCAAGCCGCGCCTCAACATGAACTACGCGCTCGAACTCTTCGACCTCTACGGAGCCTTCCCGACCGCGGTCAGCCACACCAAGGAGTACGTTCCTTTCTATCAGGGCTACGGCGTCACCCCGAACACCCCCGAACCCATCATCGCCTTCGACGGATACAACCGCGCCGACGAGATGGCCGAAGCGTGGGCGGCGACCGAAAAACTCGCCGACGGGACGACTCCCATTGAAACCTTCTTCAAGAACGGGCGCGGCGACCACGCCACCGACATCATCGAATCGATGTGGGGCAACCTCGGCAAGACCTTCTACATCAACACCGCCAACCGGGGCGCGGTGCCGAACCTGCCCGACGACGCCTTCCTCGAACTCCGCTGCGACCTCGACATGGAAGGGCCGAAACCGCATAAGGCGTGCGCGATTCCGCGCGGAATTCTCGGCCTCACCCAGCAAGTGCTCGACACCCACGAGCTGACCGTCGAGGCGGCGATGAGCTGCGACCGGCGCATCCTGCTGCGCGCTCTCGCAACCGACCCCATCATCAACAACCTCGGCGACGCCCGGGCGATCATGAACGAATTGCTGGAGGCGCAAAAAGACCACCTTGACCCGCGCTGGTTCTGAGAGTATACTTAAATATAAGGAGGTTCCCATGAAGAGACGCTTCACCTTGATTGAACTCCTGGTGGTCATCGCCATCATCGCCATCCTCGCCTCGATGCTGCTGCCGGCCTTGAGCCAGGCGCGCGAGAAAGGCCGGAACGCCAGCTGCATCAGCAACATGAAGGGCCTCTTCATGGCTCAGACGCTTTACGCGGGGGACTTCGTATATTTTTGCCCGGGCTCGACCTCCTCAACGGCAATCGGGTTCAACGAACAGTACATGTCGGTGATTCTCCGCCCCTATCTCGGGATAGCGGCGACGCCGTTCACGGACTACACGGACCTCCATAAACTGATGGCGGGCAAAGCACTGCTGTGCCCGTCGCAGGCGAACAACCGGGGGCCGAACACGATCAGCTACGTGCCCAACGCCTTCTATCTCCTGATCAACAACCTCAAGATGAGCAAGGCGAAGGTGCTCTTTTCCACCTGCGGAATGGCGTCGCCGGAGTCGCGGGTTCCCGGCGTCTCCCCCTCG
>JAVBSA010000002.1:0-2862 GCA_031556915.1 Victivallis sp. | reverse complement strand
AGCGTCCCCTTCGAGTTTGCCGAGGATGACGGGCGGCGGGTTCTTGCCCATGCGGATGGCGACGCCGGTGAATTCCGGCACGGAACAGAAGTCGTCGTTGCAGAGCTGCATATAAGTGTTGGCGCGGGCGTAATCCATGGCGGCCAGCGGTTGAAGGGCGATCATGACCACCGGGATCTGCATCCGGCGGATGATCATGCCGAAGGTGGCGCTGGTGGCGTAGGTGAGCATGTCGACGAAGAGGAGGTCGAGGTCGGCCGCTTCGATTTTCGGCAGCGCCTCGGCGGCGCGTTCGGCGTTGTCGATCATGCCGAAGTCGAAGAGTTCGACGGAGTTGCCGGCGATCTTCCGTTTGAGGACTTCCTTTTTCTCCATGAGCTCATCGAGCAAGCCGGGGAACTGTTCCCAGTAGGTGTCGAGGCCCACGCCGAAGATTCCAACCCGTGCGGTCAATTTTTTGCGTCGTTCGATTTGCATTGAATGGCTCCTTTATGGTTTCAGGTTATGGCAGATATTATAGTCGAAACAGACGCAAACGGCCAGGGTTTGGATTGTTTTTGCGCTCATAATCCGCGGAAAAGTCAATCCAGACCAAAAAATGTAAAATTATTGAATAATTTCACAGTCCGGTGCATGACACTCTTGTTCTTTGAAAATTAAGATTTTAAGAATTTGACAGCCGGTAAAAGAATGCTATATTATAGGCAAGGCAACATGTGCGGAATAATTCCGAACGCCTAACTTTGAGGAGGAAAGCAACATGACAACCAAGAAATCCATGGGTAAAACGCCCCGCCCGGCCGTGCGTAAACGCGTGACCTTCATTCTGGAAAGCACTCCCGGCAAAGTCGTTGCTATCGCCGGCTCTTTCAATGGATGGCTCCCTGAAAAGCAGCTGACCGACAAAAAGGGCGACGGTATTTATACCGGAATCCTGATGCTTGAACCCGGCACTTACGAATACAAGCTCGTAATCGACGGCGAATGGCGGCTGGACGAAAGCAACCCGAACTTCTCCCCCAACGACATGGGCTCGCTCAACAGCGTTCTGGTCGTCGAGGAAAAGTAGACGGTATCCCGAGCAAAACCGGCTTCTCCCCCGTAAACAGCGGGGCGGGAGGCCGTTTTTCATATCGACATTTCAAACAAAAAATCTTCAAAACGAAAGCCCCTAATGATGGACGTGCAGCTTTACAACGTCGGCCCCCGGATCCCGAAGGAATTGGAATTTCTGGACACCCTGTCCAATAACATATGGTGGTGCTGGCATCCGCTGGCGATCGAACTGTTCATGCGGATCAACCCGAACCTCTGGCGGGGACTCGGCGGCAACGCCAAGGAGTTCCTGAGAACGGTTCCTCAGGACCGGCTCGAAGAACTGTCCAAAGACCCGATTTATCTGCGCCAGCTGAAGGCGCTTCAAACCGAATACGAACGTCAGATTCCGGAGAAGGAAGATTGCTCCAAACGGACCGTCGCTTATTTTTCGCTGGAATTCGGCATTCATGAGAGCATCCGCATCTTCTCCGGCGGCCTCGGCGTTCTGGCCGGCGACCACCTCAAAGCGGCCAGCGACCTCAAGCTGCCCCTGGTCGCGGTGGGCCTTC
Source organism: Victivallis sp. (assembly GCA_031556915.1). Classification (GTDB taxonomy): domain Bacteria; phylum Verrucomicrobiota; class Lentisphaeria; order Victivallales; family Victivallaceae; genus Victivallis. Next base: position 1,255 of record JAVBSA010000002.1, on the reverse strand, counting down.
TCTACCGCCAGGGATATTTCACCCAGGTGCTCGACCGCAACGGCTGGCAGACCGAACATTACCCGGTGACCGAATTGCACAATCTGCCGCTGGTCCGCGGCCTCGATCCGCAGGGCAAGGAAGTGACCATCAGCATCAAGCTCGTGGACCGCGAATTGTTTGCGGCGGTCTGGGTGCTCTGGGTGGGGAACGTTCCGCTGCTTCTGCTCGACACCGAGATTCCGGAGAACCCGCCGGATCTGCGCGAGGTCTCCTGGCGCCTCTACGGCGGCGACAAGCGCATGCGGCTCCATCAGGAACTTTTGCTCGGCATCGGCGGCTTCCGCGCGCTGATCGCCATGGGGTACGAGCCCGCCGTCTGCCATATGAACGAAGGCCACGCGGGATTCCTCTCGCTCGCCCACATCGCCCACCTGGTCAACGACCACGGTTACGACCCCAATGTGGCGCTCGAAGCGGTCTGGCGCTCGAACATTTTCACGACCCACACCCCGGTGCCGGCCGGCAACGAGGTGTTCGACATCGGCCTGATCCGCCCCTATCTCAACACCTTTGCGCAGGAAGCGCATCTTGACGTGGACCGCGTGATCCGCTGGGGAATTCCGATCAACGACCGCAATCACGCGAGCGAGATGTCGATGACGGTCTTCGGGCTGCGCCTCTCCAACTTCAGCAACGGAGTGAGCAAACTCCACGGCGAAGTCGCCCGCGGAATGTGGAAGAACCTCTGGCCGCAGCGGTCGAATTCGGAGATTCCGATCACTTCGATCACCAACGGCGTGCATATTCCCTCGTGGATGTCCACCCGGCTCTGGGAGCTTTACGAGCGTTACCTCACGCCGAAATGGGCGCACAACCCCGATATCGCCCAGCTTCAGGACGGGGTCGATTCCCTGCCCGATGAAGAGCTCTGGATGACTCACGAACTCTGCCGTCAGTCCCTGATCCGGCGCGTCCGCCGCATGCTCCAGAGCGATGTCCGTTATCTCTCGGGGCACACGCCCACCGGAACGCATGAAGCCAAGAACGCGCTCAGGCCCGACATTCTCACCATCGGTTTCGCCCGCCGTTTCGCGACCTACAAGCGCGGAACGCTGCTGTTGCGCAACCCGCAGCGGCTGGTCGCGCTGCTTACGTCGAAGGAGCACCCGGTTCAGTTCATCTTCGCCGGCAAGGCGCACCCCGCCGACACCGAAGGCAAGAAGCTGATCCAGCAGCTGATCCAGTTCGCCCGGGAGCATGACGTGCAAGACCG
>JAVBSA010000069.1:0-3339 GCA_031556915.1 Victivallis sp. | reverse complement strand
GGGGGAACCCTCCGCCGAAGATGTGATGCGCGAACTCCTGAAGGAAGAACTGTCCGGCGCCCCCCCGGTGGAACGGGCCGTCGAACACAGCGAACACGAGGAGATGCCGGAGGAGGGCGCCCAGCGTCCGCCGCGCCAGGAAGGCGAACGGCGTCACCACCACCAGCACGACAATGAACGCCGCAACGGCAATCATAACGGCAATAACGGCAACGGCAACCGCCGTGAGCGCGACGGGCAGCGCGAGGCCCAGCGTGAAGCGCAACGCGAGGCGCAGCGTGAGGCCCAGCGTGAAGCGCGCGACATACAGCGCGATCAGATCGTCTCCACGCTGAACATCTCCGAGCTCCAGGAAAAGTCGATGCAGGAACTTGCCCTGATGGGGGCGGAGCTCGGCGTCGAAGGAATCGGCGCGTTGGACAAATCGACCCTGGTCGGCGAAATCCTGCGCGTCAACGCCGAGAAATGCGGTCAGATGTACGGCTCCGGCTACCTCGAAGTGCTGCCTGACGGTTTCGGTTTCCTGCGGAGCCCGAGCTATTGCTATCTGCCCTGTTCGGAAGACATCTATCTGTCGCCTTCTCAGATCAAGCGTTTCGCGCTGAAGACCGGCGACTATGTCGCGGGCCAGATCCGCACGCCGCGCGAGAAGGAGCGTTTCTTTGCGATGCTCAAAGTCGAGAGCATCAACCATGATTCGCCCGAGCGCAAGAAAGAGATTATTCCCTTCAACAGCCTGACGCCCTATTTCCCGACCCAGCGGCTGGTGCTGGAACGCGACCCCGGCGATTTCTCGACCCGCGTGGTCGACCTGGTGACTCCGATCGGCAAGGGGCAGCGCGGGCTCATCGTCGCGCCGCCGCGCACCGGTAAAACGGTGTTGCTCCAGAAGATCGCCAACGCGATCCGGACGAACAACCCGGAAGTCAAGCTCATCATCCTCCTGATCGACGAACGGCCGGAGGAAGTGACCGATATGTCGCGGAGCGTCGACGCCGAGGTGGTCAGCTCCACCTTCGACGAGCCGCCCGAGCGCCATGTCCAGGTCGCCGAAATGGTGATCGAAAAGGCGAAGCGCATGGTCGAATACAAGCAGGACGTGGTGATTCTGCTCGACAGCATCACCCGCCTGGCGCGGGCCTACAACACCTTGCAGCCGCACAGCGGCAAGATCCTGACGGGCGGCGTCGACGCGACCGCCTTGCACAAGCCCAAGAAGATTTTCGGCGCGGCGCGCAATATTGAAAATCACGGCAGTCTCACCATTATCGCGACCGCGCTCATCGAGACCGGCAGCCGTATGGACGACGTGATTTTCGAAGAGTTCAAAGGCACCGGCAACATGGAGCTTCACCTGGACCGCAACGTCTCCGACCGCCGCATTTACCCTGCGATCAACGTGGAGAAATCGGGTACGCGTAAAGAGGAGCTCCTGCTGCACCCGGATGAATTGAGCAAGGTGTGGATGTTGCGCAAAGCGATCAACGGCGTTCCGCCGGCGGAGGCGATGGAGCTTCTGCTCGGGCGGTTGAAGAAGGTCAAGACCAATATTGAATTCCTGGTGACGTTGCAGCCCAACAATTGATGCGGAGGTAAGAGTCTATGGCGGAGATCCGGAAAAAAGGCGCATTCTCAAGTTACTGGCTTTTTCTGCTTCTGGCCTTGATTCTGGCGGGGGCGGCGGTGGTTCTGCTGCCTGTTTACCGCAATTATCAGAAGAAGCAGCAGGAGCTTCGGGAACGGCAGGAGGAACTCAACGCCAAGCGCGATGAAAGCGCCCGGTTGAATACCGAGGTTTCCGATTTGCAAAGTTCGCCGGGGGCGGTCGAAAAGGTCGCCCGGGAGAACTTCGGGCTGGTCAAAGAGGGGGAACGGGTCATCCGTTATCCGCAGGTCGAAAAAAAGTGATAATTTTCGCTTTGTCGCTTTGACTAAAGCAACAGGTGTTCCTATATTATAGAAAACCGTTTGAATTATCATCAGCAGGAGGAATTTACTGTGAAAAACAAGAAGTATTTCATGTTCGGTGCGGCCGCGCTTTGCGTCGGTCTGCTGTCTGGCTGCCAGAGTGAAGTGATGGGGACCCGCGACTACGTTCCGGCCGACGGTCAGACCGGCGGCATGGTTGTCGACTCCGCTGTGGTCGATCCCGTCCAGCCGGGCCGCCAGGGGCAGGCCGTCCAGACGGTCCAGCCGGTTGCGGCGCCTGTCGAAACGATCGAGCCGATGGAAGCGACCCAGTCCCAGCCGATCACTTCGCCCGTCAAACAGGGCGGCAAGAAGGGTTCCAAGGGAAGTGCGGCTATGGCCGGCGAAACGTCCGCCGCCGGAACTTACGTTGTCCAGTCCGGGGATTATCCGGAAAAGATCGCCCGGAAGCATGGCATTTCGACCGCCGCTCTGATGCAGGCGAACAATCTTACCGAAGATACCGCGAAGAAGCTCCGGGTCGGCCAGAAGCTGGTGATTCCGGGCAAGACCGCCGGTGTTGCGGTCAAGGGCGGAAGCACCGCGCCGGCGGCGACCGGCACTGCTCCGGCGGCGACCTCGAAGGCGGTGACGAATGCCGACGGCACCTACACGGTGCAAGCCGGTGATTTCCCGGAAAAGATTGCCCGGAAGCTCGGCGTGAAGCGGACTGATCTCATGAAGGCGAACGGCCTCACGGAAGAGACCGCGAAAAAACTTCAGGTCGGCCAGAAGCTGGTTGTTCCGGGGAAGGGCGTCAAAGTTCAGGCCGCTCCCGTGACTCCCAAGCCTGTGGTTGTCGTGACGGAGACCCAGGTCGGCGATGGTTTGACCGAGGTCATCCGCGACACCAGGGTGGATACCCCGCAGGGAACTGAAGTGCTTGTGACTGATGAGATTGTCACCGGTGACCTGACCACTGAAATTCTGGCTGCCGACACCACGCTCGAGGCTCTTGCCGCGAAGCACAAGACCACGGGCGCGAAGATCCGCGAACTGAATCCCGGAACGATTTCGGAAGACGGCAAGCTCACCCAGGGTATGATTCTTCTGGTCCAGCCCAACGTCAAGTAAGACGGGGGATCCAAGAAAAAGCGCTGCTTCCTGATGGAGGCGGCGTTTTTTTTGCGTAGGGAGGCGAAGCCGACCGGGTTCAGGGCCTTTCGGCCTTGGCGCGGTTCTTAGGGCGCGTAGCCCTAAGCGGAGTTTGAGGCGGAGCCTCAAGTTTTATCGCGCGCCGGTGACGCTAAAAAAGGAAAATTTGAAAAATTTTCCGCCACCAGGCGGGCGACGGTCTTTTCGACCGATCAGGTCGAAAAGACCCCGACCCCTGTCAGGCTCCCGCGATTCTGCATATGAAAAGTTGTGGGA
>JAVBSA010000458.1:0-3030 GCA_031556915.1 Victivallis sp. | reverse complement strand
CACTAGTTACAGGTGAAAGAAACGTTATCGATCCAGACGCAGCCCTCCCCGTCCGGCGGAAGGGTGAAACGGAGTTTGGCGAGGCGCTCCTTCAAATCGGGCCAAGCGTCGAAGTCGTCGGGAATCGCTGTTGTCAGGGTGAATTCTTTCCAATCCGCCGTCACTTTGAAAGTCTCGGTTTTATAAAAATGTTTCCCGTGGTGGGTTCGCGGGCTGATTCCGTCGATGGCCGCCGAAAGCGGCAAATCGCCGGAGCCTTTTGCCCAGAATGTCATGGTTGCCGTTCCTCCCGGCATCATGGGCATGTAGAGGGAAAACAAATTTGCCCTCTGCTGCGGAGAAGGCGTCAGCATCAACGCCTTGCTCCCCGCGAAAAAATCGGTAACAGTTACGATTTCCGCTTTGCCGCCCCCCGTCATCGGCCGCCAGTTGCCGGGCATCGTGTTCCCGCTTTCCCAATCGCCGTCGGGCAGCAGGTTTTCGGATAACTGTTCCGGCCTGACCTCTTGAATGGTCAGGTTGCGGATGGCCGCTTCGCCCGCGGGACCGGGGTTGAAATAAAAGCGGAACTCAAGCTCGCCGGTCCGGTCGGCAAAATAGTAACTGCTCTGGGAATTCCAACTGCCGTTCCCGGAATGGAGTTCCCGCCGCTCCCCGGGGTCCCGGTAAAAAAGAAGCATGTCGGGCGTGGCCGCCTTCCCGGAAATTCTGCTTTCCCAATCCAGCCGGTAAACCGTTCCGGCCTGCATCCTGGCTTTGCCGATCAGGAACCCGCTCCACTCGTTTGCCGGAATCGGAACGGAATATCCGCCGCCTTCAACGGTGCGCCACGGTTTCTCCGCGGTCAATGCAACCGGGATATTGCCTCCGAAAACGGGACCGGCGATCAGCGAAAAACCGAAAATAACCAAGAGAAATCGATCCATGTTCCATCACTTTCCATGTTGCAGAATACCGAACACACACCGGTTCTGAAACCGGTCGTCCGCAGTTGTCCAGCTCACGGCGCGCCCGGCACTGCCGCCGTCGAAATTATTGACCTTCACATCGAACCCGATCCGTTCGCCGACCGTGAAGCGATGCAGCGGAATCTCCAGGCGGCCGCGGTAATTGCCGGAAGCGACTTCCGACTCCAATTTCAGATCCTCCACCGATAACTGTTTGCCGTCGCACCATAAGGTGAGGCGTTTGGCAGGCACATCGCGCGGGGTGATGAATACCCGGAACACATCGGCCGTATAACTTGTCGCATGGCGGACGGGCAAATCGTCGGGAGCCATATCGAAAAAGAGCTCGATCGAGTCGGTTTTCCACATATCCCGTTCCCCGGTCTCACCGGAATCGGAGTCGTCTTTCACGTCGAATTTCAGTAATAATTTATCACCGGCAACCGATAATTCAATCGCCGCCTGAAAATTTTCATCGCCGCTTTTCAAAAGAAGGGATTTGTTCGGCTCAAGCACCGGAACCCGCAGTAATTGCACCGGGACGCGAATCATCCGCCCATCCGCATAAAGCATGACGCGGGGCTCCTGGTTCGAGGCGGATTTCACGACCGGAATTTCCAGCATCTCCGCCTCTCCGGCGGCGAGCTCAAAGCGGTGGGGGGCCTTTGCCGTGACGTTTTCCCCCGAAAATCCGACGGTTCCCCGTGAAGATGTTTTACCGGTGTTCCGGATGGCGATCAAAGCCTTGCCGCCGGCCAGGCGAACGACCGGAGAGACGGCAACGGGTTGATCGAGCCGTATGTTCAACGCCTCGAGTTTTTGCAGGAATTCCGCGTCCGGGAGCGTGCCCGGCTTGAGAATCCAGGGCGCCCGGGCGAGCTGCAGCTCCTCCGCTTTGCGGGAGTTGCCGAACAAATCCAGGACCTCGAACCCGGAGAAATCCGCGTGGATTCCCGATGCGTCGTTATAATTCCAGACTGCCGCGATCAACTTGCCGTCTTTCCGGAACGCATAACAGATGACTCCGTCGGGATAACGGATTTTTTTCACCGGCTGCGCGCCTTCGAAATGCCGCGCCAGCGCATTGTAAGCGACGAGGTTGGAGCTCGGGACGAATTCATAAAGATTCTGCCACGGAGATTTCTGGCCGGGGCACAACCGCTCTTTCCAGATACAGGATTCCGTAACCGCGATGGATTGCTTCACTCCTTCCCCGAGATCGGTCAGAAAACGCCGGGCGATGTGGTGAGGCCGGATATCGACCTGCGGATAATAACTGCCGCTGAAAGCCTTGACGTCAAAGGTGTAATACAGTTCCGTATTCCAAAGCGGCAACTCCTGCCGTGGGGCGAACGTCGCGCGGATCTCGGCGATATCTTTGTCCGCGGGACGAATCGAACCCAGCTCCCGGCTGCCGTAGGGGTGAAACCCGAGAAAGTCCGCATACTCGAGCCCGCCCGCGTCAAACGCGGCCTTTGCCCAGGGAAGCGCCGGCGTGCCATGATCCGTGGTAATGCAGAAACCGCCGATTTGCGCATCGGGAATCTCCGACGAAATCGCCTCCGCCGCCGCCTTGAGATAGCGGACGTATACCTCCGGCCCCAGGAACAGATTCGGTTCATTCACGATTTCGAAATAACGGATTTTCCCCTTCACGCGCTCCGCGTAGCGGCGGTTGTATTCGCGCCATTCCGGGAGCGGCGGCAGAAAAATTTTTCCGCGCACTTCGGTCATCACGTTGGGCGGATCGTTTTTGACGCGCTCGCTGCGTTCCTCCACCCACTCCGGCCACCGGAAGCCGGCTTCGGGGCGTCTCATAAAGTGGACGCTCCCCATGACCGGGAACTGGGTGAGGCCGTATTTTTCATAGTAACGCAGCATGCGGTCCACGCCGCTCCAATCCCACTTGCCATCCTCCGGTTCGATCGTACGCCATGCGTTGGCCGGGATTCCGGCGTCGTGATCCCGGAGCAGGCGGCAGCCCATGCGGGAGATCATGGAAAGGCGTTCGCCGACCGGCCCGAAACTGAAATATCCCGGCGTCACGGGCTTGCCTTCAAACCGATCGGTCCTGGTTTCGTTG
>JAVBSA010000633.1:0-8723 GCA_031556915.1 Victivallis sp. | reverse complement strand
AATGAAGAGTATTGGATCAATTGGCCTAATTTGCATTTATCGTCCTGCAAAGTGAACGGCGCTCTGGGACAGAGCGCCCTACCCTGTTATATCAATAAAACGTGAAAGATAAATCACACAATGCGAAAAATACTTTTCCTGCTGCTGGGGGCGGCGCCTGCGCTCCTTTACGGCCAGAACGAGGTCTTCAACGGAGACTTCAAACTGGGGACCGCCGGTTATGTTCAAAAACGGGTCATCCGGCCGGACACCAACCCGAAACTGGAATTCCAGGCGCTTTCCGTTGAAAACGGCGCATTGAAAATCGCCAACCCCTATCAGGAGCGTTTTGAGGTTCACGGCAAGGAATTTTTCCTGAAGCCGGATACGGAATATGTGTTTCGGGTGAAAGCAAAAACCGACCGGCCCGGCGTTCCCTTCAACGCCGTTCTTTACAACGTCACCCCGACCAAGTGGAACAGCACCTACCTCGCGAAGACGCTGAGCGCGGAGTATCAGACCTTTGAAACCGTTTACCGCACTCCCCCGGAAGGCGGAGCGTTTCACTTCAAAATCCGCCCGGATCTGAAGCATCCGCCCCAGGCGTTCAACATCTGGGTGGCTAAAATCGAAGTCTTCGAGAAAGGCACATCGCCTGACTCGACCACTGAATGCGCCATGACCGTTCCGGAGAGTGTTTCCATCAAAGACGAGACGAAAAGCATTCCGTTGACGGTGCAATTTTACAATCCGGGCAAAGCTTCGTTTTCCGGCAAAGGAAAAGTCCTGGTCAAAGAACAGTTTTCCGGCAAAACCGTTTTCGAGCATCCCGTATCGGCGGATCTCGGGAGCGGCGAAAAAAAGGTTATTTCCATCGACATTCCCGCCGACCGCTACGGCACATTCCAGGCTTTTCTGGAAATGCCGGGCATGGAGAAACAGCTCGGCGGAATCTTTTCCGTCATCGGCAAATACACCGCCGGGCCCAGCGATCTCGACAAAGAGATCTGCATCGGGTTCAACGGCGCAATTTACGTGGACTGGTATCCGACATCTCCGAACAAGGGCTTGCTCGTGCGGAACGCGCCGGTGGAACAATATCCGGAAATTCTTGCTGCAATGGGCTGCCGCCTCCTCCGCGAACATGACGCGGGCTATGACGTCACCTCCTGGTACCTGCTCGAAAACGAGAAAGACAAATGGGATTTTTCGCTCTCCGACTACCGGCTCGGCCTCTATGAAAAGTACAACATCAAGATTCTTGCGAACCTCGGCAGGTTCAACCCGCTTCAGTCTCCGCAAGGCAGCGAAGGCTGGGCGCCGCGCCAGTGGCCCGACTGGCTGCTGCCGCTCTGCCGCAAAGTGACCGATTTCCCCCCCTATGTCTGGGGAATCTCCAAAGAGCGCGGGGTGCTCCAGGCGCCGGAAGAGCTGTGGCGCAATTACGTGCGCAACGTCGCCCAACATTACAAAGGGCGGATCACCCACTATGAAATCCTCAACGAAGCCAACGGCTATATGAGCGCGGAGGATTACCTCGTCTACTGTAAAAGCGCGTATGAGGAAATCAAAAAAGCGGATCCCGACGCCAAAGTGGTCGGCCTCTGCGCCACCAGCGACCTCGGCGCTTCGACCGACCGGTTCACCGACGATTTTCTCAAGGCAGGCGGCGGCAAATATATGGATATCGCCTCGCAGCATCCGTATTCCGCCCGGGAACTCTCTTCGCGCAATCCGGCCGACGTTTTCCTGCAGAAATTCCGCAAACAGGTTCAAGGCTTTCCGCTCTGGAATACCGAACTCTACTTTATCTACGACGATGACAAACCGCAGCCCAACCGGTGCAATCCCGATCAGGTTGCGGCGCGGTTCCTGACCGATCTCGGCGAAGGGCTCGCCCAATCGATTGCGCTGCACGAAGATATGGTGTTCACAAGCCCGCTCCTTCCGGACTTGAACAAAGTCCATAAGGCCGAAGCCAACTGCGAATGGGTTCCCAACGGCAATTTCGTCGCGCTCAACTTTCTGGCCCGTTACCTCGAAGGCGGCAAAATCATCGGTAAATACAAGCCCGATCCCAATGTGGCCGTCTATGCGTTCCGCAGGAAAAACGGGGAACTTATGGCCGCCTGCTGGAACGCGATGAAGCGCGAGGGGCTGAAAGGCGATTTCTCCGGACTCGAAGTCACGGATGTGTTCGGCAATCCGGTCAAGTCAGGCCCGCTCCCCGTGACGGCGGAGATGCTCTACCTGTTCCCCGGCAAACTCTCCGAGGCGGATTTCCTCAAAAGAATCGCGACTTTGCCGGTTACGCGGGAACGCGCAATCACTGTCAGCGAACTCGGCCGAATTGCCGACGGCAAGGCGTACTTTACGCTTTACAACCATTCCGCCAATCCTCTGCCGGTCAAAGTCGGATTCCACGGCGGCGGCTTTACGGCGACAGGCATGACCGACTGCGTGGTTCCGGCGAACGGCAAAATCAATGTGAGCGTGCCGGTGAAAGCACTGAAAAAAGACAATTCTCCCGCCCAAGTCCGCATTCTGGTTCAAGGCGCGGTCGTCGGTTATCCGATCCAAATGGAACGGACGGAAAAAACGTTGCGGCTGCCGGGCCGAATCACGCTGCCGAATGCCGAAATCGGCATGCGGCAGGAAAAGGATTCTCTCAGTCTCACCGTCAAAACCGCGGATGCGACCGACTCCGGCAGCGATCCGGCAGGCCGGGAGATGTGGGAGCAGGATTGTGTTGAATTCTTCTTCGATCTCGCCCCCGGCGATTTCGCGGAAAAGCATTCCGGAGTTTATTCCGCCAATACTTTCCGCTTGTTCTACCAGCCGCGCCTCGCGCCGGAAAAACGCCTGACCGGATGGTTCAAGCCGGAGTCGCCGATTCAGTTGAACAATATCGGCATGGAAGAAACCAACGACGCGCAAGGGTATTCGGTCACGTTCAAAATTCCGGCGAAGTTCTTCGGCCCGGAATTCGGCTTCGACCTCAAGATCAACGACGCCAAGCCGGGGCAGAAAACGGATTCGGAAGCCAGTTGGACTTCGAATTCCGGGCGGCACGCCAACCGCTGTCTCTTCGGCCTGGTCAGAATTTGAAAGGATATTTAGGCCCCGTCTCACCTTGAATTACGACCCGTTCGATTTTGACGACACGCTCCCCCCGTACATGGATCATCCGTTCCCCGGCGGCAGCTGGATGACGTGTCCCGCTGCGGATCAAACCTTCCTGGCGCGCCTCTGTTTCACCCTGAAGGCCCCGGCCAAGCTCCGCTTTCACGTCACGGGCGACCTCTGGTTCGATCTCCGGCTGGACGGGCGTTTCCTCACCGACGGCCCCGAATGGAGCGACGGCGCGCACTGGTGCTACGCTTCGTTCGAGGAGGAGCTTCCCGCGGGCGACCATATCTTCCTTGCCCGGGTGGTGACATTGCCGAAATCGTTGAAGCCGTGGTACGCGATGGGGGATAACCGGGGCTTTCTGCTGATCGCTGAAGCACCGTTCGCGGAGCTCTCCACCGGAGTCGGCTCCTGGGAATTCGTTCCCGCCCAAAGCATCGTTTTTCCCGAAGAGTACGGCGACGCTATCTATCGCCGCGCGGTCGGAATCCCTTCCATCCTCGATGTCACACTTGCGGAAGAAGAACCGGCCTGGAATGCCGGAACCCGTTCCGGCGGAGTCTTTTCCTCTTTGACCGCCCGTCATTTCAGCAGCCGCCCCTGCCTGCTGCCCGCCCGTCTGCCGGAACAGCTCCGGCAGGAAATTCCGTTCAAACCCAAGCCGGTGACGGTTCAGCCGGGCGAGACGTACGAAACCGTCATCGATCTTGGCAATTACTATTGTTTTCAAGCGGAAGTCCGCCTTTCCGGAACCGGGAAGGTGCGCCTCGGGGCGGCGGAAGCGCTGTACGAAGATGCCCCCGATCAAAACGGCTGGTACAGCAAGCTGGCCCGCAACGCGACAACAGGACTCCTCCGCGATTGGAATTACGACACCTGGAGGGTCAGCGGAAAATCCGGCTCCATGCTCAACACATTTTTCCGCTGCGGCCGCCTCCTGATCCTTCAGATCGAGGCGGGCGAGAATCCCGTAACCTTCGAAGAAGTCACCCTTTGGGAACGGCGCTACCCCTGGGATTTCTCCGCGGAAATCACCGGCGCCCCGGAGTTCGCCAAGTATGAGGCGATCTGCCGAAGGGCACTCGAAAACTGTACCCATTCCATCTTCATGGATTGCCCGTTTTACGAACGGCTGATGTATGTCGGCGACACCCGTATTCAGGCGCTGATCGCCAATGTGCTGAGCCGCGACCGCCGCTTGCAGACCAAGTGCGTCGAACTCATCGACTGGTCCCGCGACTGGCGCGGCCTTACCGCATCGAGCTACCCCAACGGCAAGCAGCGCATTCCCGGCTTCAGCCTGGTCTGGATCGCGTTCTGTCACGACACGCTCATGTGGAGTCCGCCCGGCGTTGCGCCGCTGATCCGTGAGCGCCTTCAGGGGGTTCGCGCCGTCATTGACGCGTGGGAGGCCGAGCGCCGCGACGACGGTTGGATCGCCTCCCCCGGCGGCTGGAACTTTGTGTGCGGCGAAAGAGAGACAAACCGCTGGGAACACGGCGTTCCGCCGGGCGGTGAACGGGGAGAAATCAGCCCCGCCCTGAACATGTTTTATCTGCACTTCTCGCAGTACGCCGAACAGTTGGAACGCATGTTCGGCGACGACGACCGCGCCGGATGGATTGCAAAGCGGCGCAAACGCACGGCGGAAAAGCTTCTGGAATCGGTCTACATTCCGGAACTGGATCTTTTCGCCAATGATTTCGCCAAAACGGAATTTTCGGAAATCACCCAGGTTCTTGCAATCTGTTCGGAGGCGTTCCCGAACCGTGCCGGTTCCGGCCTCTTCACCACCCCGGCGCCGCTTCCGAAAAGCATCTTTTACTTTCAGCACTATTACTTCGAGGCCTGCCGCCTGACCGGCAACGCCGACGCGATCCGGAAGCGGCTGGAAGATTGGCGGCCGCACCTCGACTATGATCTCTCCACCACAGTGGAAGGAGAAGTCAACGGACGCTCCGACTGCCACGCGTGGAGTGCTGCGCCGCTCTTCCACTGGTACGCGACCATGGCGGGAATCCGCCCCGGAGCCCCCGGCTTCCGGCGCGTGGATGCAGCGCCGATCTGGAACGGCGACACAGTTCTGCAAGGGGAGATGCCGCACCCGTCGGGAGGGGTCATCCGCTTTGCCTTCGGCCCCGACTACGGCGAATTGGCGCTACCCGAAGGAATCCCCGGTTCTCTCACGATCCGCGGGAAACAATACGAACTTGCACCGGGAGACTGCCGCCGAATCGATCATTTCAAATAACGAGGTCTTCCTTCTGCCAGTCGTCGATCTGGCCGGTTTCCGAGTTGAAGTTTACGCCTACGAGCACGATCCGTTTGCCGGAGTGGAGGTACTTTTGGAAGTACTCTTTTTCCCGGATCTGCTCCAGGGCGATTTCGGCGTTTTTATCCAGCTTGAATTCAAAGAGATAGAGCCATTCCCCGCAGCTTGCCACCGCGTCGATCCGCCCGTCGTTGGTTCGTGACTCGGCCTCGATGTAGAGGCCAAGCATCAAAAACAGCGTGAAGTAGATCGTCTGGTAATACTTTTCGTTCTTCAGGTGCAAGTCATAGGGAATCCGGGCGAAGAAATTCTTCAGCACCTTCATGAAGGACTCCAAATCGCCCGAGCGAACCTGCTGCGCCAATGTAACGCAGACATTATCGACCTGTTCCCGGGAAATCGTGGTGTAATGGCTCAAAAGGTAGGTATTGAAAGCCTCTTCCACCTCGTAATTCGGGAAACCGAGCCGGTAGAAGGTCCGGCCGAACTCCTCTTCCGTTCCCTTGATCGTCAGGTAGCCGGTCTGGAACAGCAGAGCCAGCACATCGAGATTATCGATTTCGTAAGAGTCGAACACGATCCGGGAAACCGGTTGGGTCAAGGCGTTTTCGAAATCGAACCGGCTCTTTTTCGCCAGTTCCAGCAGAAAGGTCGGCGTTCCGGTCGCAAACCAGTAGTTGTCGAATTTGCCGCCGTTCCGAAAAAATTGAGCGATGGAAACCGGATTGTATACGGTAGCGGCGTTTTCCTCGAACCGGTAGCCGTTGTACCATTGCTTCATCTCACCGAGCAGTTGCTTCCGATCTTTCTTTTTCTCCTCGACCAGTTGTTCGATCCGGTCCGCGAAGTAGAATTCCAACTCCTCCTGCGTGTAACCGAGCATTGCGGCGAACTCGGCTTCCATCGTGATATCGGTCAGATTGTTGAGGTCGGAAAATACCGACACGTGCGCGAATTTGCTCACTCCGGTCATAAAAACCAGCCGTTGCATCTCCGCCGTCGTCTTGATCACACTGTAGAAGCCCTTCAGCACTTTCAGAATTCCGCCGACGTCCGAATTGGTCGCGTTGCCCAGGATCGGCTTGTCGTACTCGTCAATCAGGATCACCACCAGCCCCTGTTGCGACAGAATCGTAATCAATTCGCGGAATTGCGCCTGAGCGGTTTCCGCGCTCAGTCGGACACCAAAACTTTCCGCCAACGCGGTCATCCGCCCGGCAAGGCTTTTTGCCAGGATTTCCGGAGTTCCGGCCGCGATATCTCCGAAATCGAGGCGAATGACCGGATGCTTTTTCCAGTCGTAAGGCTTATCGTACAATGCCAGCCCTTTGAAGAGCTCCTTTTCCCCATTGAAAACAGCTTCCAGTGTGGATACGGTCAGCGACTTCCCGAACCGGCGCGGCCGCGAGAGGAAATACATGGCTTTGGGATCCTGAATCAGCTTCCAGATATACTCGGTTTTGTCGATATACAGAAAATTCCCCAGAATCAAATCCGAGAAGGAATAAACGCTGCTGGTTAATGTTTTCATAGGATCCCCTGTTCTTTATACAACGGGAATATACTCCGTCTACCACCGATTATCAAGCGATTACCTCGGGTATGCGAGCTGGTATTGCGCCGGGATAGCCTGTTTCAGCGCGTTCATGACGAAGTAGGGATCGCGGAGAAGCGCGCGGCCGAGCAACACAATGTCGCATTGGCAGGTCGCCAACAGTTCTTCGATCTCCGGCACCGTCGTGATCAACCCGACGGCTCCCGTCAGGATGCCCGCTTCCTGCTTCACCCTGGCCGCGAACGGCGCCTGATAGCAGGGGCCGACCGGGATTTTGACGTGAGGCACCACTCCGCCGCTGGAACAGTCAACGAGATCGACGCCCTTTGTTTTCAGGATCGCGGCAAGTTTGACCGAGTCTTCGATCGTCCAGCCGCCCTCCGCCCAGTCGGTGGCGGAAATCCGCACCCACAAGGAATGGCGGTTGTCGATCACCCCGGAGACCGTTTCCACGACCTCCAACAGAAAACGGATGCGGTTTTCGAAGCTGCCGCCGTATTCGTCGTTCCGGAGGTTGGTGAGCGGCGAGAGGAATTCATTGATGAGATACCCGTGGGCGGCGTGAATTTCGAGAATCGCAAACCCCGCTTCGACGGAACGGCGGGCCGCCGCCCGGAACGCCGCGACGACGCGTTTGATTTCTTCGCGGCTCATTGCAACGGGCGGGATATCGTCCTCATTGAACGGGAGCGGAGAGGGCGCATAAGTTTTCCAGCTGTTCGGCCCCTGTTTGATTTGCGCCCCCCGGTCGATCCAGGGCACGTTGCAGCTCGCCTTGCGCCCGGCATGGGCCAGCTGAATGCCGGGAACGGTTCCCCGGCCGGCGAGAAAAGAGGTGATTTTCTTCAGGGGTTCCATCTGGCCGTCTTCCCAGAGCCCCATGTCGGCGTAGGAGATGCGCCCTTCGGGCAGCACCGCCGTCGCCTCTTGAATGACTGCTCCGGCGCCGCCGACGGCACGTGAAGTATAATGGGTATCATGCCATTCATTCGCATAGCCGTTGACAGAGGAATACTGGCACATGGGGGACATCACCACCCGGTTTCCGAGTTCAAGCGCCCCGATTTTCAATGACTGGGTTACAATAGACATAAAAGCTCCTTTCCGCAATCATGCCTACTATAACGCCGGAACCGGGTTTCGTCAACTTATTGCATATAGCCGAGCCAGGTTGCCCAGTTGCGCCGCCAGGGACTTTGCGCCGGCGGGTCGTAGGGGCGAATCGGGCCGACATTGCCGCCGACGAAAACGACATTGCATTCCCCGTTCCCGTGCGGAAAAAGCATGTAAAGGTTGTTGTCCTCCGGACTCTGGGCGATCCTGCCGTGTTCCGCGTCGTAAAGCAGAATCACCTCGCCGGTTTTCGGCATCCGCGTCAGTTTGCTGATCGAATTGACGCCGCCCATGGTGAACCAGCCGTTCATCGAATAGGTCTGGTACTCGGCCTGGCTCCCCCGCGCGGTCACCGGGCACTGGTACTGTTTGAAGCTGACGGGGTAACCGTCGTTCCTGGTCTGGATTCCAAGATACGGCGCGATCTGCCCCATCCAATAGGGTGCGGAATTCTTCGCGATCCCGTTGGAGGTGAGCTGGTCGTCGGAATCCCCCGCGTAAAGTGTGAAGGCCTGCCCGAACGAGCGGAGCTGCCCGGTGCATTTGGTGCGGTGGGCCGATTCCCGCGCCTTGCTGAGCGCCGGAAGCAGCATGGAGGCAAGAATCGCGATGATCGCAATCACCACCAAGAGTTCGATCAGTGTGAATTGTTTCTTCATATGGATTTCTTTCTTA
>JAVBSA010000604.1:0-3444 GCA_031556915.1 Victivallis sp. | reverse complement strand
GGAACGCGACCGACCATTCCCACACGGTTCCGGCCGGATACTCTTCGAGATCGTTCTTCCAGACGGAAATCTGAGAAAAATCCAACCGGAACAGCGGCTCTCCCCAGCTGCGGCAGTCGATCACGGTCATGGCGGATTTTTCACCCGCAACGACGTTCAGGATCGTCTCGGGGAGCGAAAACCAGAGAATGCCGACCCCGTACTTGTACAATCCCTTGTTCCGCTCACACGTCGCGGGAATCGTGATGACCTGGTCCCGCTGCGAACCCGCCACGATTCCGCGGTCGATCATCGACTCGACCGGCCCGTGCATCAGGCTGCTGAAAATCCCGGAGCGGGTTTTCAACGGCACCTTCAATGTGACGCGCCAACGCACCCGGAATCCCGCCGGCTCCAGCTCGGTCGTCTGCTCAAATGCGGCCGCGTCCCTGATTTTCCCATTGCCGAGCACCCCCGCCGAAATCAGCCGGAATTGGTTGCCGCCGGTTTTTTCCAGCCGGCTCGAGGCTTGCGCCGACGCCTGGAACATGCGGGAGTCATACTCCTCGCCCGGGTGCTCGTAATTGCCGTACAGTTCGAGACTTGAAAATAGTTTCATCCGGCCTGTGGAACAATTTTCGAGCCTGCCCGACGGAAATACCGTCAACCGATAGTGCGTCCCCTGATAATGGAAGGGAGCATTCAGCGGAGCCGCCCCGGCGGCGGACACCATCATGATTCCAAACACCAACATCCTGAACATTTTATCGCCTCCCGGATTATTTCTCGCCGACGCCCGAGATCGTCGACGACAACCTGACACGGCCGGTCACGGCGACCACCACCGGAATCGCCTTGCCCGCCGACACGATATCCATGGCGGTGATTTTCACATTGGGCCGCGGATTGACGAACTCGCTGACATACAGCCCCTTATCCCCATCGCGAAAGACGACTTCGGCGTTGCGGCGGTTCTTCGCCTCCCACCAGTCGGGCAGGTCGTAACGGGTGTCCGCCGCGAACTCGTGCGTTTTGCCGTCCTCATAATGCAAAACATAGCGTACCGCCACGCCGGGCTCAGCGGCATACATGGCGGTATGGAGCACGTAAACGGTATTCAGCAGGGCATTGACCGGAATTCCCGTGACCTGTTCCGGGAAGTACGGGCGGCCGGCGCCTTTCAGCACAATGCAGGATCGGTCGCCGTTCTTCGCGGGATCGAGGATGCGGAAGGGCACTCCGCCCTGAAGACGCGTCGTGCCGCTCGGAATCGTCCGGAAATCCGCGCCGGCCCCGTAGTCGGTCCAGCCGCCCTTTCGATCCCCGGCCCTGTCGTCGGTGAACGACCGGTTCGCAACTTTGGCGAGATCGAAGAAAAACGCATCCTTGTCGTCAAGGTAGCGGACCACTCCGGAAGCGGCGTTCGGAATCTCCATCGCATATTTCGCAACTCCGGACGTACCGAAATATTCCAGCAGATTGCACAGATATTGGCCTGCGATT
Organism: Victivallis sp.; assembly: GCA_031556915.1. GTDB lineage: Bacteria > Verrucomicrobiota > Lentisphaeria > Victivallales > Victivallaceae > Victivallis. The sequence goes on along the minus strand of JAVBSA010000604.1, from coordinate 1,962 downwards.
CCACTTTCCCGGACCCGCTCCGAGGCGGTCAGCTGCGACAGGATCACTTCGCCGCGCCCGATCTTCACATCGCACAGGATCGCCTTGTAGCATTCCAAATCGCCGAACGCGGTCAGCGGCGTGACCGCCACCATGCCCGCATCCAGCGGGGAGATGGCGAAGCGGCTCATCCGGCCGAGATCGCCGATCCAGCTGTCCATCTCGTCCTGAAGCAAAGATTTGAATACCGGATGCGCCGGATCGACCATCGTCGCCAGCGTCCCCGGATTGCCCGAGACGATGCTGTAGTTCGCCAGGAACGGCACCTTGCCGCAAAGGCTTTGCTCCATCACCAGCAGCTTGCCGCCTTTTTCCACCCAGGCGAACAGCTTGTCGCCATGATCCAACACGATCTGGTCGAAGCAGTTGCTGCCGATGACCAGATGGGTGAACTGATCCAGCCGGTCGAAGTTCCCGATTGCCTCCGCCCGGCAGCCGAGCCGGCGGAGAACACTCGTTGTGCTCGGGGTTTTCAAGATGCCGCGGAATTTCGCTTCGGCGCTGTCGTAGATGGCGCACTTGGCGGGCAGTTCCACTTTGCGGGCCGGAAAAACGGAAAGGTCGTAAAAATTGTCGCCGACTCGTTTCCCGTTCCGGAACAGATAGAACTCGATCCGGCCGCGCTCGATTTTGCCGCTGTCGGGCGTCCGGTACTCCAGTACGATGCTCTTCTGCCCCATGGCCGGAATTGTGCCGAATTTCAGCGCGGGCAGCGTGATGACTTTCCCCAACCGGAGCTGCGGTACGACCTCGAAGTCGCCGGCTTCATTCAAGTCGTTCGTGACGAAGACCTCCACCTTCTCATCGCGGTTCGCGTAGGGCTGCTGGTTGAACACCCCGGCCGACACCAGGGTCGGGTTGTAGCAGCGCGCCACTTCATAGAGGGGCGGCATCACCCGCCATTCCTCCGGCGGAGCCTGCGGCAGATCTTTTATGTCGTAACCGTCGGGGAATTCCCGGACCAGGTCGCTCCATTGAACATTGGTGTGACCGCCGATGCAGTCGGTGCCCGCCCGGCGGTAGATTTCCATCGGGCGCTTCATGTAGCGAGCGGCATATTTCTCGTAGATCGGTTTCTTGGCCGCGTAATCGTCCGGCGTGACGTAGTTGCTGTGAAGCCGCAGATATCCGCCGATTTCGGGCCGGGGATCGCGCAGCATGGCGGCGTAAGCCTCCTTGAATTCCACCGTATCGCGCGGCTTTCTGAGAAGCGAAGCGATCACCTGTTCGGTCAGGTCGCCGCGATAACGGGTGCAGTCGCCCGGCACGCCGTACTCGGCGTTGATCTTCGGAATCGGCCGGCCGAAGTATTGATTCGCAAGCTTCGCATACTCAACGATATGCCCGATGTTCTCCTGCCACGATCCGCAGTAGGCTCCGCGGTACTGGTGGTCGTCGGCGACGTCGGTGCGCTCCTTGATCAAACCGGCTTGCATCGCTTCGAGCGTCTGCCGCCCGGAGGAGCTGCAGATCGGCCGGTTCTGGCGGTCGAGCTTCTTGACGATCCCATAGAGCGTATCCAGATTCTTCGAAAACCAGAGGTTGTAATGGCCTTCATAAATCTCGTTGCCGAACGACCACATCGCCAGGCAGGGGCGACTGTAGTTGTCGCGGATGAATCCCTCCAGCTCCGGCGCGGCCTCGAGGATGCTGTCATTCCACTTTTTGTCGTAGGCTTCGTATCCGCCCGACCCGCCCCAGTCGAAATAGACCAGCATGCCGATCCGGTCGCAGAGTTCATACAGACTTTCGGCCGGCGTGGCGTCCATGCTGTGCGGCCGGATCATGTTGACATGCATCATCCCCTTCATCAGCCGCAGCAGCCGTTCCGACGCGTGGCCGACGTTGTTGTGGAGGCGGGGGATCCACTGCGTCGTATAGGTGAACATCCGCGGCTTGAATTTTTCTTTGTTCAGCATCAGC
>JAVBSA010000072.1:0-7363 GCA_031556915.1 Victivallis sp. | reverse complement strand
AGCCGCTTCCTCGCCGCTGCAACATGCCCCGTCAGCAGCTTCCTCGCCTTCTTTGCATCCCCCGCCTCCGCCGCCGCCAGAATCGCCTCGTGCTCCCGGTTCGCCTTCCCGTGATCCGTACGAAACAAACGCGATACCGTCGCAAAAACCGTACTCAACATCAAGTTCCGGTCAATCATCTCACGCAACGCAGCCGAAGGGCAGTGACGGCAAATCGCACGGTGAAAAGAGAGATCCCCCGCCTCCAACTCCCCCGGATCACAGCTGCTCCGGCGCAACTCGCACGAACAACGCAATTCCGCCAGGAACTCCGCGTTCCTGCCCGCGGCGATCACCCGCTCAATCGCCAACCCCTCCAGCAACTCACGCACCTCGTAAATGTCGCAAAGTTCCCGGATCGTCGGCTGCCGCACCTCAAAACCCGCATTGGCACTGCCGGTCAAAACCCCCTCCTGACCCAACCGGATCAGCGCCTCACGCACCGGCATGCGCGAGACGGAATAACGCGCAGCCAGCATCTCACCGGTCAAGTGAGTCCCCGGCAAAAAAATCCCCGCGCCGATATCCGACAACAAAGCCTCACGCACCCGCTCGGCAGTTTTTCCGTGTTCTCTCATAATGTTATATACTATAACCGCAAAAAACAGAATTTCAATCGCAAAACACTTGCAATATTGGATACAATCTGCTACTATTAATATAGCATTCCAACAACAGGAGTTTGAACGATGAAAAAAATCCAAGGCTTGGTGGCGGCGACCTTTACGCCGATGAACGACGACTTCTCCATCGCTCCCGACCTGGCTCCGGCCCAGGTGGAACACGCACTCAAAAGCGGGATCAACGGGCTTTTCGTGGTCGGATCAACCGGGGAATTTCCGTCGCTTCTCTCTGCGGAACGGAAAATAATGGTCGAAACTTTTATCCAATCCGCAAACAAAAGATTGCCGGTTATCGTCAACGTCGGCAGCTGCTCGATCCAGGAGGCGTGCGATCTCGCCGCCCACGCCGCCGGGAACGGCGCCGACGCCATCTGCGCCATGGTCCCCTTCTATTTCCGCCCCGGTAACGCCCGGGTGCTCGCCGACTGCGTCAAGGAAATCGCCCGCCATTGCGAAGGGAAACCGCTCTACCTCTATCACGTGCCGTGCATGACCAAGGCATTCCTCGATATGTACGAGTTCCTCGCAATCATGGAACAGGAATGCGAAAATTTCGCCGGCGTCAAATATACCGATGAAGATTTGTGCACCTTCCAGCGCTGCATCGAGCGCTACGACGGCCGGTTCCAGATGCTCTACGGCCGCGACGAAATCCTGCTCTCCGCCTTCGCCGTGGGAGCGGAAGCCGGAGTCGGCAGCACCTATGCTTTCATGCCGCGAGTCTACACCGGCCTCCTCGCGGCATATGCCAAGGGAAATCTCGAAGAAGCCAGGCGCCTCCAGGGAATCAGCCAGGCCGTCATCGCCTACCTGCCCCGTTACGGCGGGCTGGCCGCACAGAAATATTTTATGGAAATCGCCGGCGTAAAAACAGGCCCCACCCGCCTCCCCGTCCCGGCATTGGATGAAACGGCGAAAACATCGCTCAGGCGGGAACTCAAGCTCTCCGGCCTCGAAAGCTGGATCGGCTGAGCGTCAACGCTTTCCGGTCACGGTAACGAGCACAATCTCGGCGAAGTTCGAGGTGCGGAGCGGAAAGCCCCAACTGCCCAGGCCGGAACTTACGATCATGTGGTAGCCATCTTTTTTCAACAGGCCGTAGCTCTTTTCGTAAAAGAACTTGACCAGAAAATTGATGGGGAAAAGCTGTCCCGCGTGAGTGTGGCCGGAGAGTTGCAGGTCAACCCTCTCCCTTTCCTCCGGAATCAGCACAAACGGCTGGTGATCGAGCACAATCAGCGGGAGCTTCCCGTCGACTGCCGCCAGGAGCTGAGCCAGCTCCGGACGCGGAATGCCGCTCGTTTTTTCCACCCTTTTATCGATCCGGCCGAACAGATAGAAACGGTTGTCGATCAGGAGGCCCCGATCGGCGAGCGGCGTCACATTGTGCGCTTCGAGCGTTTTCAACAGTTCCGGCACGTTGACACCGGAGCCGTGGCTGCCGTGTTCATGGTTGCCGGTCACGTAAAAAGTGCCGTAACGGGAGCTCAGTTTCTCCCAGGTCAAGAACGAATACTCCGCCGTCGCCCGCGGCGTCCGCTCATCATAGATGTCGCCGACGAGCGCGATCAGGTCCGGCTTGATTTCGTCCGCGATACGGCGGAAGCGATCCAATTCGCGGGGACCGGTTCCCGCCCCCAGATGCAAATCGGAGACAAAGAGGATCCGCAGCGGAGCCGTCAACTCCTTATCGATCGCGACACGGTACTCGTTCACCACCATCGTCCGCGCGGCGATGTAGCCGCCCGGCACAACCAGCGCCGCCAGGATCCAGGCGGAGAGGCCCCCAAGATAAATCTTGCGGAGAAACCCGCTTTTGCGGAACAACAGCAACAGCAGATCGAACAGAAGATAGCCCAGAAACAGATAGAGGAAAAAAACACTCACCATGTTGGCGCGCATAAGCGAAACGATCATCAGCCCCCCGGCAAGCGCCCCGGCCGCAACCCTGCGCTGCCACGGCACGGCAAGAAAGCGGACAATCGGGGGCAAGTACAGAAAACGGGTATAGAGATAACCCGCCGCCGCCAATACCCCCGCCAGGACGATGCACAGAAAGAGGTTCATCTTCAGCGCAACCCGACCGCCTCGCGAACTTGCTTCATGGTGTGTTCGGCTTCAACCGACGCCTTTTCGGCCCCTTTGCGGAGGACTTCCCAGACGAAATCGATATTGGCCTCGAGTTCCGCACGCCGTTTGCGCATGGGCTCGAAATAGGCCCAGAGCTTGTCGAAGAGTTCGATCTTGGCGTGGCCGTAGCCGTAGTTGCCGGCGCGGTACTTTGCCTTCATCGCCTCCACTTCATCAGGAGTCGCCACCAGCTTGAAGAGGGCGACGACATTGCAGTTTTCGGGGTCCTTGGCCTCTTCGAGACCCTTGCAGTCGGTCACCACGCTCATGATGATCTTCCTGATCTCTTTTTCCTTGCCGAAGATCGGAATGTAGTTGTTGTAGCTTTTGGACATCTTCTGGCCGTCGATTCCGGGGACGATGGCGACCTCTTCCGGAATCAGCTCCTCCGGCACGGTGAAGATTTCGCCGTACTGGTTGTTGAATTTAATCGCGATGTCGCGGGTGATTTCGAGGTGCTGCTTCTGATCCTTGCCGACCGGCACGAGGTTGCTCTGGTAGAGCAGAATATCCGAAGCCATCAGCACGGGGTAGCTGAAGAGGCCGTTGTTGGGGCAGAACCCCTTGACGACCTTATCTTTGTAGCTGTGGGCGCGCTCGAGAAGGCCCACCGGCGTCACGTTGTTGAGGATCCAGGTGAGCTCGCAGACCTGCGGCACGTCGGACTGGCGGAAGAGAACCGTCGATTCCTCGGTATTCGCCCCGCAGGCGAGGAAGTTGAGCGCCAGCTCCAGCACGTTCTTGCGCAGCTCCGCCGGTTCCGGCGAAGTGGTGAGCGCATGGTAGTCCGCGAGGAAGATGAAGGTCTCTCCCTTGGACTGAATGTTGATGATCTGGCGCATCGCGCCGAAGTAGTTGCCGATGTGCGGCGTGCCCGAAGGCTGAATTCCGGTGAGGATTCTCATAATATCAGCTCCTGATTGAAATTTTACGGATGAAACTCCCCGAACGGGAGAGAAGGCGGTTCCAGAACGCCGGGCAGACTGCCCAACTGACGGTGACGGCGACAGTGAGAGCCTCAAATACATAGTAGCCGATGAAGAAACCAACAGGAATTTCTCTGTCGTTTACCAACATCAAGTTGAGCCAGCTGGTGGCTTCGACGATCTTTCCAAATTGCCGGAAAAAATACATGATTCCAAGTATCCGGATCGCCTGAAGAGAAATGCTCTCCGCGCACAGGCTCTTCTTTTCTGTCGGAGCCGAAAGCAGGAGCGAAAAAAAGATCGCCGTACCGGCAACCAGACTGCAGATCAGCAGAAGCCGCCAGGAAAGCCCGGCGCCCGCCGACATAAGAAGGGCGGGAAGCGCCTGCAATCCGACCAAGCCCAACATAAGGGCCGCCAGTCGGAACGGCAGAATGACGGAAACGGGAGAAGGTGGAGCAGGATTCCGGGGGATTCGCCTGAAGCGGCGCAACAACATTCCCAAACGGATCACGACAAAGTTCCAGAAACCGGGAAATGCCAGCAGCGAAAACGCCCAAAGCGTCCCGAGGACCGGAATAAAGTTTGCCTTACTCAGAAAGAAAGCCTGAAGACCGAAATTCCAGATAAGAACAATCCCTGCCAGACGGAGCGCCGTGATGGAGGCGGTATGGCGAATCCTGCTGTCCGGCTCACCGTCAACGGCAAAAAAGGCGAAGAGCAGCGCCAGAAAAATCAGAACGAATGCAGTGGCCCCGTTCCCGGCATCGGGGGAAGCAGGGATCAGCAACCCCAGCGCCCAGAAGAATCCGACCCGGCCCGGGAGCACGCTTTTGCCGGCTTCCGGCAGCCGGAAAGAGGGGCGTCTGCCCCGCAAAAGCGCCCCCAGCCCATCGATCACCCCATCCCAGAAACCGGGGAAACATGCCAGCGAAATACAGAAAAGAAGATAAGGAACGAACGAAGTTTCAAATCCGTCCGCATACCACTCTTTGATGGGAACCCGCAAGGGGCGGAGTTCGATCTTGCCGGCCACTTCCTGGATCAGACGGGAGATCCAGAGAAATCCAACCAGCCCCTGAAACATGCCGGCCAGCCGGATCATCGTCCGGGAGTACAGACGCGACCCGGGCGTTGGACGCCGCCCCCCCGTTGCAAAGGCGAAACAGAGAAGCAGACAGCCCAGAAACAGCGCATTAACGGCATACACCCGCCCCGTCGAACTGAACGAAAATTCATGCGCGGAAAGAGTGGAAACGAGGTGAATCGCAGTAAACAGGAGAGCGGTCTTCAAACAAACCGTTGTCCAATCCGCCTTCCTCATGCGCGTGCTCCGCTATTACAGTTTCTTGGAGGTTGCGCCTTCGCCGATGGCGCAGATGATGTATTCGGCGTCGATTCCGGTGCGGGCTTTGTAGCCGGCGCGGATGCGCTTGGCGTATTCTTCGGCCGCTTCGCTCTTGACGAGGTGGATGGTGATTCCGCCGAAACCGCCGCCGGAGAGACGCGCGCCGAGGCCGCCCGGAATCGACTTGGCCAGTTCCACCAGGTAATCGAGCTCTTCGGTGCTGTTTTCAAAGTTGACGCGGCTCGACTCGTGCGACTCGAACCAGAGGCGGCCGAAGGCAGTCACATTGCCGGCTTCGAGGTAGCGGACGGCCTCCATCACGCGGGTGCATTCACCCACGACGTGGAGGGCGCGGCGGTATTCGCGTTCCCCGAGCGCACTTTTGGCCTCCATCAGCTGTTCCATCGAGACATCGCGGAGCGTCGTGACGCCGGAATAGATCTGGGAGAGTTTTTCGGCGGCGCTTTCGCAGTCGACGCGGCGGACGTTGTACTCGGAATCCACCAGATTATGTTTCGCCATCGAGTTGATGACGACGATCGCATAACCGTGCGGCAGCGCGACCGTGCGCAGCACCTCGACCGTACGGAAGTCGGAGAGGATCATCGCATCCTTCTGCCCGAAGATCGAACTGAACTGGTCGAGAAGGCCGCTCTTGAGGCCCATGTAGTTGTTTTCGACGCCCTGCCCGACGCGCGCCCAGTCGGCTTTGCCGAGCTCGATGCCGAAGGCTTCCCTCATGGCGAAGCCGGCGGAGATTTCAAGGGCGGCGGAGCTGGACATGCCGGCGGAAAGCGGAACGGAGCTCTCCATCGCCGCGTCGAACGCGCCGACTTCGATGTTGCGCTTGCGCAATTCCACAATCACGCCTTTGACGTAGTTGCTCCAGTCGCGCGGAACGGCCTTGTCGATATTGCCGAGGTCGAATTCCTTGCAGCTGCCGTCGCGGAAGTCCTTGATGCGGCAGCGGGTTCCGGCGACGGGGGAGAGGGCGAAGCAGGTGCTCTGCTCCACCGCGCAGGAAAGCACGAACCCCTGATTGTAGTCGGTATGGTTGCCGAGAATTTCCAAACGTCCCGGCGCTTTGGCGACGGCGGCCGGCTTTTTCCCGTAAAGCTTCTCAAACTTGACGCTCAAATCCTGCATAAGTGAAACTCCTGTTTTTTTTGCTCAAAAAGTGATCTTATAAAATACACCGTTTCAAGCGGAAACGCAAGTTTTTCCCCGGACGAATTTCACATGTCCATTTACTTCATGTTAAATTTTTTTCCTGTAACTTGCTTTCGCCTCCCGACGCGCTAAGATAAATCACCAACTGAGGAGGAACCTTTATGTTGTTCGATGAAGAAATCGTGTCGCTGCCGTCGGTCCGCAACTTCAACCTGGAACGCTATCTCGGCCGTTGGTATGAGATCGCCCGGCTGCCGCACCGCGCGGAACGGGGAATGGAGTTCGTCCATGCCGATTATTTCATACAGGACGACGAACTATTGATCCGGAGCTACGGCAGCCGCGCCGGGAAACTGCATAAATTCGACAGTTGCGCCAGTCTCCTGAAGGCGTCGGCCGGGGAATTCAAGGTTCGCTTCCTCGCCCCCTGGCGCGGGGAATTCGCGTACCGGATTTTGTTTACCGATCCGGAATACCGCTATTCCGTCGCCGGCACGCCGGACCGGAACTATCTCTGGATTATGGCGCGGACTCCGGTTCTCTCGCTCCAACACCTGGGAACCTTGCGCGAATTCGCCGGATTCCACGGTTTCGAAGTCGATCAACTGGAGTACCCCACCCAGTCGAAAAGCATTGTATGAGTCACGGCAGGCAGAGAAGCGGGCGGTAAAACTCGGGGTAGTGCGGATTCACCCTGCCCGGGGTCGTGAAACGGTTGATCCGGAGCTGAGTGTAGATCGAGAGATCCCAGGCGGCGAAGCGGACGGCTCCCGCTTCGCGCTGACGGCGCGCGAGGTTGGCGCGTTCCAGCTCCTCCCAGGAGAGGAAGATTTCGGCCGACCAGCCCGTATCGCGTTCTCCGCTCCGGTTGAGCGTTCCTTTCACGGAAACCGCCGTCTTGGGGTCAAGCAGAAAGGGCTGCATAAAACGGGCGTTGGCCGGGTTGACCTGAAGCTCCCAGACGCGTTCCCCCGCCGCCGCTCTGGGCGCGAGGAAGATTTCGAGCACGTCGCCGAGGTCTTCCACCCCTGTGGCCGCGACACGCTCGGGGGGTGCGGGATCGAGCTGCTGGGCCGGCCGCCCCTCGCCCTTGGTGGCACCGGGCTCATCAGCGCCGTCGCCAACAT
>JAVBSA010000205.1:0-6112 GCA_031556915.1 Victivallis sp. | reverse complement strand
GGCAAGCGCCCTTGCAAATCCGGAGAGTCAGGTCATGGCGGCGCGGCGGCGGTATTCCACCGGGGACATGCCGGTTGCGCGGCGGACGACGCGGCAGAAGTAGCCCGCTCCGGCGATGCCACACTCGTAGGCGATCTCCTTGACCGGCAGTTCCGTCTCCCGGAGCAACGACAATGCGTGTTGGAGTCGTACCTGAGAAAGATATTCGCCGGGATTGAGCGACATTGCGGCATGAAATTTCCGGTTCAGCGTCGTCCGGTGAACCGAAAGGGAGGCGGCCAATGTTCCCGCCGTCACTCCGGGCTGTCGGAAATTTTCATGAACGAGCGCAATGAACCGCTTCACCAAATCGTGCTCGCCGGAACTCTCCAGGGTGCCGCCGGCCAGCGCGAGAATCTCCGCCGCGACCGAGATGGCGTGGCGCTGGGCGTAACGGGTCCGTTCCTTCAGCAGCGTCTCGATTTCGAGGAACAAGTGGGTGGGACATTCACCCGCGTAAAATTCCCGGACCGGATAATCGTAGGAACGCAGAAAATCCGCCGCTCCCGGTCCGTCGATCGTGAACCAGTAATAACGCCAGAGCCGGTGCGGATCGACTGCGCGGTGATCGTGAATCTCGAACGGGAGTCGGAGGAACACCTCCCCCGGCTTGACCCGGAAGGGGCCTTTCGGCGTGGCGACTTCCCCCATTCCGTCCACAGTCCAGAAAAGTTGGACGAAGTTCTTCCACTCTCCCGGTGCGAACTCCTCCCAACCGCAATGCGCCTCGTTGTAGCCGACCGAACGGACATGAAAGGGCAACGGCAGCGACGGAATCTGCAAGACATTCGGACGTCCCACACTCTTGAGCATTTCTACCCTCCATGCATCAAAAAGAGCATAATTACATCAATCTTCGCATTGACGAACTTCATATAATCCATCATAATTAAAAGTAGCAGTAATTCCGGAGAAATCAAGGAAGGTACGCTGAACACACCGTAAAATGAAAGGAGAGTTGCCATGAAGAGAAAAAAATTTACCTTGATCGAGCTCCTGGTCGTAATTGCCATCATCGCCATTCTCGCCTCCATGCTGCTCCCGGCGCTGAGTAAGGCGCGCGATCGGGCGAGAACCACCGACTGTCTGTCGAAAGTCCGCCAGCTCTGCACCGCGACGCTCATGTACAGCAACGACTACGACGGCTGGACCGGACGCTGGGACGCCAACGCCGCCTACGACTACGCGATGTGGAACAAGCTCTTGTTCAAGCAGGGATATGCGAGAGCGTATAAGCTCTTCCGCTGCGGGAGCCGGGGAGAGGCGCCCGGCGACCTGGAGACGGATGGCAACTGGTTTGCCACCTACGGCATCAATTCGGGCGTGGGCGGCGGTGCGGTGGACTGGTCCTGCATCAGCGTCAAGCGCCTGCAGAGCAACGTCGCATACAAAACTCTTTCGAACCTTCCGTTCATCGCCGACTCGGTCGCCTGCGGGAAATATGCCGACGCCGCGGTAAAGGGAATCGGGCAAACCATGAGCTTCGGCACCTATTGTACAACCGGAATCGATCTTCGCCATGCGAAAAAGGCGAATGTCGGCATGTTCGACGGCTCCGCCGTCACCATGAGCTACAATGATCTGCGCACAAAATTGAACCCGCTTTTTCTCGGTTCGATCGGCGGAAAAGATTACGAAATCTCGATCGGCGGCTTCCTCTATCTGGAGTAAATCGAATCCCCAAAAACAGGAAATTCAGATGAAATTGCTTCTCTCTTTCGCACTTCTGCTCGCCTTCGGTGCTTTGCAGGCCTTCCCGCTGTGGTTTGACTTCAATGAGAAGGACGGAACATTCCGGATCGAACAACTGAAGGCCAGGCTGCTGCACTTCGACCGGAAATGGATCGGCCGGGAACAATCTCCGAAAACCGTGAAAGGGACTCCGGTCCGGGAAAAGGACTCCTGCCGCTTCTCCGGCAACTGGCAGGCCGGTCCGCATGAATTCCGCCTGGAAGAGACGCTCCGGCAACTGCCGGACGGCCGGGTGGAATATACCGCGGAACTGAATTCCGCCGTTCCGGTGGATACCGCGGAAATCGCCCTCAACCTCACACTGCCGCTCGCCATCCTGAAAGAAAAGAGCATCACCGTGGACAAAGAGGTGATCCGCTACGCCGCCACCGTCTCCAAAAAGAACAATCGCCATTTTCCCGGTACGGAACAAATCTCCATCGAAATGCCCGAGGGGAAGCTGGTAGTCACCGGGCCGCGTTTCAGCGCCCTGCTTCAGGACGACCGCAACTTCGCGCCGAAGGGAGCGGCCCCCTCTCCGGGGAGCTATACGCTGCGCCTCTATCCGCAACAGGGCGGCGGAGAGCAATTTACGGCCGCCTCTTTCCGTTACCTCTTCGAATTCCGGGGAATCGAATCGAACCCGGTGAGCCTCGCGGAAGCCGCCAACCGCGCCTTCCTCGATGACGTGTCCGGCGACGGCAAAGGCGGCTGGAACGACCAGGGACCGGAGAATGACCTCCGCATGTTCAAGCCCGGCGACTACCGTTTTTTCGGCGTAGAGTTCCGGATCGTCGATCCCGACCGCAACGAAGGCCGGGCGTGCATCGTGCTGAACGGAGCCGGACAGAACTGCTTTCTCGACTCCGCGACCGTCTGGCCGGCTAAGAAGGGAAAGTTCCTTTATTTGCTCCATGCGAACGCGTTTACCGGTAAATACCGGGATGCCGGAACCATTTCGGTGAAATTCCGGGACGGTTCGACCCAGGAGATCGCGGTCCGAAACCGGATCGACGTCGGCAACTGGTGGGGAGGTGTCGACCACGAGAACGCGCCGGTCGTCTGGAAAAGCACCAATGCGAAATCCGTCGTCGGCCTCTATATGACCGGATTCCGGCTCGACCGGGACGATCCGGCTGAAATCACCTTCCAAAAGGGCGAGTATCCGATCTGGATGATCGTCGGCGCTACCCTGACCAACCGGAGAGCAGAACCCTACCGGATCAACACCGATCTTTATATCCTCCCCGGTCCGGAGTGGACTCCGACCCAAGTCCGGGACATCGCTCCCGGCACGCTCCTCGACTTCTCGAAACACGCCGACGCCCCGGCCGGAAAACACGGCCGCGTGATCCTCTCCCCGGAAGGGCGGCTGGTCTTTGAAAACGCGCCGGAGCAACGACTGCGCCTCTTGGGGGTGAACATTTGCGAAAGCGCGAATTTCCCCGACAAAGCGACCGCGGAACAATTCGCCCGGAACATGGCGATGGCCGGATACAACACCGTCCGCCTCCACCACTTCGAAAATGCCCTGAACAACGGCCGTGGGGAGCGTTCCGCCGAATTCGATCCGGAACGGCTCGATCGGCTCGACTATCTGGTCCACTGCCTGAAGGAACGGGGAATCTACATCACCTTCGACCTCTTCGCCAGCCGGGCGCTCCGGCCGGGCGAAACGAAATGGCGCGGCGACTTCAAAACCGGCGTCTGTTTCGACGACGCTTCCCTGCAAAACTGGCGGGATTTCGCCGGCCGGCTGCTGAACCACAGGAATCCCTACACCGGCATGCGCTGGGCGGACGACCCGGTCTTCTTCTGCCTGAATCTGGTCAATGAAAATCCGCTGCTCAAAATCTGGCGGAGCGGCGACCAAGCCGCGATTCTTGCCGAATACACCGCCTGGCTCGCGGCGAACCGGCTCGACACGCCGGAAAACCGGGAGAAACGGAACGGCCCCTTCCTGCGCTTCCTGGCGGAACGGCAGAGCCGGACCATCGCAGCCATGACGGAATTCCTCCGGAACGACGTCGGCACGAAAATCCTGATCACCGACATTAATTGCGACCTTCACCCTTACCTCGCCCATTCGCGCAACACGCTCGACCTGGTCGACAACCACTATTACCACGATCACCCGAGCCACCCGGAGGGAGGCTGGAATCCGCCCTCGGTCTTCACCCAATTTTCCTCGATCAGCCGTTATGCGGAGACCCCGCGGGAGCTGATGCCGACGCGCATCTTCGGGAAGCCATTTCTGGTCACCGAGTACCAGTTCTGCCACCCGAACAACTTCATCGCCGAGGCGGGGCCGCTGATGGGCGCGTACCCGGCGCTTCAGGACTGGGACGGTTTGTGGCGCTTTCAGTATTCGCTCTCCGACAAAAACCTGCATGATTCCAGCGGCTGGATCTCCTATTTCACGATGGCGAATTCCCCGACCATGCGGATGTCAGAGTACATCACCTGGTTCCTCTTCATCCGGGGCGATGTGCGGCCCGCTCCCAAAGGGGTCGCGCTCAAACTGGACGACTCGCTCTTCGAAGCCGATTCCGTCCCCCCCGCCTATTCGAAGCTCGGGCTGATCCACCGGATCGGTCTCCTGCCGCCGGGAGTCACGGCAAAAAACGTGGTTCCGGCCGGAGCCGCCCTTCCCGGAACCGGCAATGGCGAGATCGTCAGTTCCACCGGAGAAATCACACTCTCCACCGCGCCGGAATTCCGGGTCGTCACGCCGAAGAGCGAATGCATCACGACCGGCAAACCGGTGGCGGAGGCCGGACACCTCTCGTTCCGGAACGGCAACACCTTTCAAACCTTCTCCCTCCACGCGCTCGACGACCGGCCGATCGGTGAGTCGGATTCGCTGCTGTTCTTCCACCTGACCGACGTCAAAAACAGCTCCGAGAAATTTTCGGGCCCGGATATGACCCATCTGCTCCATTACGGCAAAATGCCGGTCCTGCAGCGGGTTGGCCACGCCGACGTTTCCCTCCGCCTCCCCGGCGGGGAGTGGAAGGTGGAGGCTCTGAATCAGGACGGTTCCGTAAAAAAACGGCTCGAAACCACCTGGAACAACGACGTGCTGCGTTTCCCGGCAGACACGAGCGAAGCTCTCGCATATCACATCTTCAAATAGGATATCCGTCATGTATCTGCAAACCCGTATCGTCTCCTCGCTGGAAAAAGTGTTTTGTTCCACCGGACTCGACGCCGACCCGCTCGGCCGGCTCACTCTGCTGCGCGGCGAAACCGGCAGCTTTCAGATCGCCTGCCGGAGCGACGACCGCTGCGAAGTGACCTGCGCGCTATCGTCCCCCTTGGAAAAATTCCTCTCCGTCCGGGAGGTCGGCCTCGCACCGTGCCTGTTTCCGGCGACGCCGGACGATCCATACATCCTCACCTGCGAACCGGGCCTGTTCCCCGATCCGCTGCTCCCCGGTGACGGAACGCTGGTCACGGTCAGCGGCAAATGGAGCGCTTTCTGGGTAACCGCGGCGATTCCGCCGGACGCGGAACCAGGCGAATACAAGGTGACGATCGAACTCCATGCTGCGCACTCTCCGAGCCCCTGGCCTCCGCCGACGCCGAGGGATTTCATCTTGAAATTCACCATTGAGATCCTCGAGCCGGTCCTGGCCGAACAGAAATTGAAGAATACCGTCTGGTTCCACACCGACTGCATCCAGAGCTATTACAACGTCGAAAGCTGGAGTGAACGCCACTGGGAACTCATCGGAAACCACATCCGCAATCTCGTCGCCCACGGCGGCAACATGCTCTATACACCGCTCTGGAGCGTGCCGCTGGACACCATGCCGGGAGCCGAGCGCCCCACCTGCCAGCTGCTGAAAATCCGCGAGGTAAACGGGCTGTATCATTTCGATTTCTCGCACCTGGAGCGCTGGCTCGGCCTGGCGCAATCCTGCGGCGTCGAATTCTTCGAGTTCTCCCATGCGTTCACCCAGTGGGGCGCGGCGTTCACCCCGAAAATCGTCGTCGAAACCGAAAGGGGGGAAGAAAAACAATTCGGCTGGCATGTTGCGGCGGATTCGCTTGAATACCGGAAATTTCTCACCGCGCTTCTGCCGGAACTCGGCGCGCTGCTGGCCGGTTGGGGATTGAAGGAGAGCTCCTACTTTCATATATCAGACGAACCGTCGGCGGTGAACCTCGAGTGCTACCGGTACGGGATGGAGCTGTTCCGGGAGCTTCTGCCGGGCTTCCGGATCATCGATGCGCTCTCGTCGACCGAGTTCGTCCGTTCCGGCGTCTGCCGCTGCCCGGTGCCGTGCATCACCGAAATCGAAGAATTCCAGGAACTCGACCTCCCGGAACGCTGGGT
>JAVBSA010000681.1:0-3032 GCA_031556915.1 Victivallis sp. | reverse complement strand
TGCTGAGTTCGAAAGCCTCGGCGGAGCTGGCGGCGCGGAATTACGGCATTCCGATCGGGAACAGCCGGGAGATCAAGGGGTGGACTTACGGCTCGGTGGAGCAGATTCAAATTCCGTTTACCGCACTGGATCAGCCTTACTCTGATTCGGAGGGGGACGTGAATTCCATCCGGTCGGCCTACGGCATGGCGAGCGACGAAAGCTATTCGGGAGCGGAGTTGTACCGGTACGAATGGCTCAGTCCGAAACAGTTCGACTCCTCCCGTTTTCGGGGAGACTTCACTTCGAACCTCGGCAATGCGCTCGAGGCGGCCACCCTGGTCAAAGGCAGTCCGGACGATAACGCCGCCGTCTACGGCTTCGACCGGGGCTATGACAAAAACGTCAGCGGCGAAATGCGCGCCGCTTTTTATCGTTGGTTCGGCGTTCGCATCCGGAACGACTCCGTCACCGGGAACCTGACCAACTCTGTTTACATGCCACTGGCGGAATAACGAATACGGAGAATATGAGTATCGTAGTCATTTGTACCGGAACCGAGCTTCTGAAAGGAACCGTTCTCAACAGCAACCTGGCCTTTCTCGGCAATGAATTGACCGCCGCCGGTTTGGCGATCCGCACGGAGTTGACCGTCGGCGATCGCGCCGGCGATCTGTATGCCGCGCTGGGGGATGCTTTTGAGGCGGGGGACACCGTGATCGTGACCGGCGGGCTCGGGCCCACGCGCGACGACCTGACGCTCGACGCGGTGTGCCGTTTCCTGGGGCTCGAAATCAACTTCGATCCGGAATTGACGGAAAAAGTCGCCGCTTTCTGGCGGATCCGTCATCGCGGCCCCGTGCCCAAACGGGTTCTGCGCCAGGCGCGGCTGCCGGAATCGGCCGGAATTCTGCCCAATCCCAACGGATTCGCCTCGGGCTACCGGATCGAATGTTCCTATGGCGGGCGGGCCCGCCGGATCTTTCTGCTGCCGGGACCGCCGCGTGAATTCGAACCGATGGTGCGCGCCTCGCTGCTGCCGGACCTGATCCGCAGGCGGGAACCGGAGGAACTGGAATATACGCTCGGTTTTCTCGCCGCGGGGCAGGGGGAGTTCGAGCTTTCGATCCGCCTGGAGAAGGCGCTCGAGAGTTCGCCCGTGGAGCTGGCCTATTGCGCCACGCCCTGCGGAACCCGCGTCTTCGTTTCGGGAGCGGATGAGGCCCGGGTGGAGGAAGCGGCCGAAGCGGCCAGGGAGATCGCGGGCAGTTCGGCGCTCCCGGCAGGCAAGCTGGATCTCGCCGCCCGGGTGCTCGAAATGATCGCCGGAAAACACTGGCGGCTGGTGACGGCCGAATCCTGTACCGGCGGCATGATCGCCGGGCGGCTGACCGCCGTGCCGGGAGCTTCCGACGTGTTTCCCGGCGGAGTCGTCACCTATGCCAACGAGATGAAAACACGGCTCCTCGGCGTGCCGGAGGAGATATTCGACAACCACGGCGCGGTGAGCCGCGAATGCGCCGGCGCGATGCTGTCGGGAGCTTGTGAACGCTACAACGCCGCGTGCGGAATCGCCGTTACCGGAATCGCCGGCCCCGGCGGCGGCACCCCCGAGAAACCGGTCGGGTTGGTTTACATCGGCGCGCGGGCGGGCGAACGCGAGACGGTGGAAGAGTTTCACTTTCCCGGCGACCGCGACACGGTCCGGGAACGCGCCTGCGGGAGCGCGCTTCTGCTGCTTTACCGGATGCTGCTGGCGGAGGAAGAGGGAGGGGAAGCATGAGTTATCTTACCAGTGTCGTCAGCATTCTCGTTGTTTCCGCGGGGATCGGCTGGGGCGTGAGCCGCATGAATTGGAAATTTTCCGGCTGGGATGAAAAAAAACTGGTCTGGTGGGTTGCGGTCCTCTTTTTTCTGGTGAATCTCGGCGTTCTCTACTACAAGCTCGAAGCGCTTCAGATGGGCGGGTGGGATTTCAGCATCTATGACTCGATACTCCGCAACGCCGCCGCCGGCAAGGGGCTGATGCTCGATTTCCGGGGGCCGTTCGACCACTTTACGCCGTTGGTCCTGCTGATTGCGCCGCTCTATCTCATTTGGGATAATCCTTTCTGGCTGCTGTTGATCCAGCCGGCGGTGATGGCGTTCGCCGCGCCGCTGCTTTACGCCGTATCGAAGCATTATTTTCCCAGGGGGTATGTTCCGCTGCTTTTGACGCTGATGTATTTTTTTGACCCCTATTACACACGTCTCGTGCTTTATGATTTCCATATCGAGTGCTTTTATCCGTTGTTCTTTTTCACGGCGTTTTATTGTTTCAGCCGGAAAAAGATGCTTTTGTTCGCCCTGTGCCTGATGCTTGCTCCGCTGCTGAAAGAGGATTTCGTCGTTCCCCTGGGGGCGGTCGGGCTTTGGCTGCTGTTCCGGAAAGGGAACCGGGCGCTCGGATTCGGCATGATCTGCGTCGGCATTTTCTGGGCCCTCTTTGTGTTGAAAGTCTATTATCCTTATATTCTCGGGGTGAACTACTGGCATGCCGGCCGGTATGTGCTGCTCGGGGCCACGGCGGGGGAAACATGGGAAAACATTCTTGTCATGGCAGGCAGGTTCTTCCGGTATGACGCGTTTCTCGTGATGACCAGCATGCTGCTGCCGTTTGTCTTTCTGCCGCTTGTCAACTGGAGGACGGCCTTGTTCCTCTGGCTGCCGACCATCGGGATTCATCTGGTTTCCAATGTTGAAGGTCAGCAGTATCTGCGTTGCCATTACGCTTCGGCGCTGATCGCGGTAACGCCGGTCGCCGCGTTGTGGGGAGCGAGAACGCTGCGCGTTCTCTTGCGGAAACACCCGCCGGCCGCCTTGTTGCGGAAGAAGATCGGCGGAGCCGTCGTCGCGTGCATGGTGCTCTGCCACGTCGTTTACGCCGACCTGCCGTTCTCGCGGTACGGCGCGTATATTCCCGAACTGCCGGACGGATGGGGCGGGGTTGCCGGCGTGCCGCTGCGCCCCGCATACTGGGGGCATTTGTGGAACAGCCTGAATCACGCCTGGGA
>JAVBSA010000117.1:0-5584 GCA_031556915.1 Victivallis sp. | reverse complement strand
GTCCAATGCTCTTCACTTAACTGGTAATGCCATTTTTTTGACCACGAAATACACGAAAAACACGAAAGGGGAGAGGGAAAAATTTCGTTTTGATTTTTTTTCGTGTGTTTCGTGTATTTCGTGGTCAAAAAAATGAAGAGTATTGGCCCGACAAGTCCGACAAGTCCGACTTAAGCGTCAGGTACGGTTGCTTTTTCAACAAAGAACGTTACTTTAAAGCAAGGGAATCAAACTATGCTGGAAGAAATCATCGGTTCGAAAAGCCGGACGGAAATCCTGAAACGGCTCTTTACGGCGGATAAGCCCGCCATCTATCTGCGGCGGCTGGCGCGCGAGGCGGAAGTCTCCGCCCCGGTCATGCACCGGGAACTCAAAAAACTGGTCGAACTCGGGTTGGTGCAGCAGAATTCCGACGGCAACCGGATCAACTTCTCGGCGAATCCGGATCACCCGTTGTTCGGAGTCCTCTGCGAGCTGGTCGCCAAATCCCGCTGACGGACGCTGTCCCGCTCAATCAGGTGATAGGGAATCACCGTTGCCGCGGGACAGCTCCGCCCCTCGAGGCGGGCGGCGAGAAGCTCGGCCGTAATCCGCGCCTGTTCGGCGTAATCCTGCGTGATGGTGGTTTGCGGCGGCGTCGCGTAACGGGAGAACACGGTTCGTTCGGAAGCCACCAGCGAGATGTCCGCCGGAATTCTCCGCCCATAGAGGTTGAGGGCGTAAGATGCGATCACACCGGCGTTTCCGCCCGGTGCGAAGAGGCCGTCGATCTCTGATTGCCGGAGCTTTCCCACCGCAGCGACGTATTCTTCGGCCAGCGCGAAACGGATCAGCGTCCGTTCCGCCGGCAGCCCGAAATGCGCCAGCGCCCGCAGCGCCCCGTCGCGGCGAAGGTTCGCGTTGCCGCGGTTCTCTTCACCGTAAATGATACAGCCCACCCGGCTGCAGCCGCTTCCGGCGAGGTGCCCGATGCCGAGGGACATCGCCTGAAATTCATCGGAACGCACCGAATAGACCTCGTCTCCCGCACCGGGCGGCAGGTCGCGGTCGATCAGGATGAGCGGCACCCCGAAGCGTTCTCCCCAGTTTTCCAACCCCGATCCGTCGTAGCCGATCGAGACCGCGCCGCAGAACTGGATGCGTTCCAATTGTTCAAGATTGTCCTGCGGCAGGATCTCGATCCGGTAACCCTCTTTCGAAAGGACTTCGGCCAGTTCCGTGGTCACCATCTCCACATAGCTCCGGATCGGGTAGACCTCTTTCAAGGGGCTGATAATCACCACGTTGCGCTGCCGGGATGAGAGGCGGGGGCGGTAGCCGCACTCCTGAGCCACGCGCATCACCTCGCGCCGCACCGCTTCGCGGATATTCGGGTGGTTGCTGAATACCCGCGATACCGTGGCGGTCGAAACGCCCGCTTTCCGGGCAATATCCTGAATCTTGATTGTCATATTTACAATATAATATCATATTCTTTGAAAATAAAGTTAATTTACAACCGTTTTTGCAAAAAATTCATTCTTTTTCGCTTGCGGACGCCCTAAACGAGGCTATCTTAGTCTTAACCAATAAGGAGTCCTGTATGACCGGTCGCATGATTGTCTGGACCGCCCCGAAAACGGCGGAGCTTCAAACGTTCGAAGTTCCCGCGCCGGGGGCGGGCGAGGTGTTGGTTGAGAGTCATTATTCATTGCTCAGCGCCGGGACCGAAAAGGCCGGATTGCTGGCGATGCCGAACACCGCGGGAAATTTTCCGCAATATCCCGGCTACAGCGGTTCGGGCGTGGTCGTCGCCGTCGGCGAAGAAGTCACAGAAGTCCGGGTCGGCGACCGGGTGCTGGCGGATCACGCCGGGCACCGCAGTCACTTTCGCAAAACCGCCGCCTCCCTCACTGTGATTCCGGAAGCGGTCTCCATGCGCGAAGCCGCGGCGGTGGTGCTGGCGGCGATGTCCCTTCAGGGCGTCCGCAAAACCCAGCTGGAACTCGGGGAATCGGTATTGGTGGCGGGGCTGGGGCTTCTCGGGCTTTTCGCCGTCCAGCTGGCCCGCCTCGCCGGGGGACTCCCCGTACTCGCTTCCGATCCCGATGAAACCCGCCGCAAGCTCGCGTTGGAACTGGGGGCCGACCGGGCGTTCGATCCCCGCGATCCGGATTTCCGGGAACAACTTCTCGCCGCCACGCGCCAGGGACGCGGCGTCGACGCAGTGGTCGAGGTGTCGGGAGCTTCGGTCGCGCTCTCCCAGGCTCTGGCCGTAACCGTGCCGCAGGGGAGGATTGCACTGCTCGGCTGCACCCGGGTCTCCGATGTGCCGGTCGACTTCTACCGCGACGTTCACAAAACCGGAATTTCACTGATCGGGGCGCACAACTTCGTCCGTCCCCGGCAGGATTCCCACCCTGGCTACTGGACTTATGAGGATGATTTCGCCACGCTTCTCGGCCTCCTCGAAACCGGCCGGTTGCGGGCTGAGCTGTTGTTCGGCGAAACCGTCAGCCCGGCTGAAGCTCCCCGCGTTTACCGGCGTTTAGCGGAAGATCCCGCGCCGCCGCTCGGAATTTTGTTCAACTGGAAGGAATCGTCATGAAAATCAAGATCGGCCAGATCGGCATCGGCCACAACCACGGCTCGGCCATCATGGAGACATTGCGCAGTCTGCCGGAGCGTTTCGAGGTGGTCGGCATTGTGGAGCCCGACCCGGAGTGGCGCAAAAAACGCGGCGACTTCGCCGCCTACCGGGGGTTGCCCTGGCTCAGCGAAGAGGAATTGTTTCACACGCCCGGCCTCGGGGCGGTGGCGGTCGAAACCGACGCCTTCGAACTGGTTCCGACCGCGCGGCGCTGCGGGGAACGCGGATTCCCCATCCACCTCGACAAGCCCGGCTGCGAGGATCTCGGTGAATTCCGCCGTCTTCTCGATCTTTTCATCCAAAAGAATCTTACGATCCAGATGGGCTACATGTACCGGGGGAATCCGGCGCTCAACTTCTGTTTCGAAGCGGTGCGCAAAGGATGGCTCGGCGACATTTTCCAGATCGATGCGGTGATGAGCCGGTATGACGGCGACGATTACCGCAAGTGGCTCGCCAACTTCAAAGGCGGCGCGATGTACATCTTCGGCGGTCACCTTATCGACCTGGTGATCAGCCTTTTAGGTCGTCCCGATCGGGTGGTTCCGTTCCCCGGCTACACCCGCGACGACGGCATGCCGGACAACGGGCTCGCCGTGATGGTCTACCCCAAAGCGACCGCCACCATCCGCACCGCCGTCGTCGAGGCGGACGGCATGAAGCACCGGCGCATGGTCATCTGCGGCACCAAAGGAACCGTCGAAGTCTGTCCCCTCGAACACCCCGCCGCCCGCTATCATCTCGACCCCACGCAGGTGCGGCTGACGCTGCGGGAGGGGAATGAAGAGTTTGCCGCCGGAACCCATCTCGTCCGCATGCCTCTGATGAACGGGCGTTACACCAGCCAGCTGATCGAATTCGCCGATATCCTCGAAGGGAAAATCGCCAATCCCTATCCGCCGGAACACGAGTTCCTGGTTCAGGAAGCGCTGCTGGCGGCGGGAGGTTATTTTTTATGAAACTTCAGGGTAAAACCGCCGTCGTCACCGGTTCCGGCGGGCGCATCGGCCGCGCCATCGTTCAACGCCTTTCCGACGAGGGAGTCCGGGTGGCGGTCACCGACCTTGCATTGGAAACCGCCGAAACCGTCGCCGCGCAGATCAGGGCGGGGGGCGGCGAAGCCTCCGCCTTCAAGCTCGATGTTACCGACAGCCAGGAGGTTCGCGAGACTTTTCAAACGATTCTAACCGAGTTCGGCGCGATCGACATTCTGGTCAACAACGCGGGCGGCAGCGCCGGGCTCCTCAAGAAACTGAGCCGCTTCCATGAAACTACCGAAGATGTATGGCGCTGGGTCATCGACCTCAATCTAAACGGCACCTTGAGCTGCATCCGCGCGGTGATCAACCATATGATGGAACGCAAGTCCGGCTCCATCATCAACCTCGCCTCCATCGCGGGAGAGGTGGGGATTCTCGACCGGGTGGATTACTCCGCCGCCAAGGGGGGCGTCATCGCCATGACCCGGGCGCTGGCCATGGAGCTCGGACCTTACCAGGTTACGGTCAACGCCGTGTCGCCGGGCATGATCACGGCCGACCCGAATCCGGAGGAAAAGGGAACCTGGCTCGGCCGCTCCGGCCGTCCCGACGAAGTGGCAAGTCTTGTTGCTTTCCTCGCTTCGGACGACGCCCGTTACATCACCGGAACCAACCAAACCATCGACGGCGGCCGGGTTCTCGGTCCCAAAGGAAATTGAAATGAAACTGAAAGACAAAGTCGCCATCGTCACCGGCGCGGGCAACGGCATCGGCCGCGGCATCGCCGAACGTTTCGCCCGCGAGGGCGCCGTCGTCGCCGTCAACGACCTGTCGCCGGAGGTGGCGGAAGCTGCGGTCAAAGCCATCGGCGGCAAGGCGTTCGCCGTACCCGCCGACGTCCGGGACCGCGAAGCGGTGCAGCGCATTGCCGACGAGGTCGTCGCCCGCTGCGGCAGGATCGACATCCTGGTCAACTGCGCCGGGGGCGCGCTGGGGGACAAGGGGCTGCTCGGCGATCCCGCGAGCTGGGACCTGGTTCTCGGCGTCAATCTTTACGGAACGCTCCACGGCTGCCGGGCGGTCGTGCCGCAGATGAGGAAACAGGGCGGGGGAACCATCATCAACCTGAGTTCCGTGATGGGAGTCCAGGGGCAGAACGGCGGCGAAATCTATGCCACCGCCAAGGGCGCGATCATTTCTCTTACGAAATCACTTGCAATTACTTACGGCAAGGACGGCATCACCGCCAACGCCATTGCGCCGGGGGCGATCGTCACCAACACCAAGCCGCATATCGCCAAATACGGGCCCGGAACCTGGCTCGGGCGCACCGGTACGCCCGAGGAGGTGGCAAGCCTCGCCGCTTTCCTCGCTTCGGACGAAGCCTCCTTCATCACCGGGCAGATCTGCGGGATCGACGGCGGGCGGACTCTCGGCGTCAAACAGGGGGTGTCGCAATGAAGGTCGGCATCATCCACGACACCCTCGTCAAGGGGCGCGGCGGCCACGGGACCCATCTCGCTTTCCTCGGGCTTCCCGGTGTGGAGATTGCGGCGCTGGCCGATTCGAACAGCGATGGAATCGCAGGGCGCCTGACCGAAACCGGGGCGAAGAAACATTACTCCGACTGGCGTGAGATGCTGGAGAAGGAACCGCTCGACATCGTCGTCCTCGCATCGCGGCTGCCGGGCGACCATATCGAACCCGTCCGGCTGGCGGCGAAGCGCCGCATCCACGTCCTCTGTGAGAAACCCCTGACCGCCGGTCTCGAAGAGGCCGACGAAATGGTTGCGCTCGCCCGTGAAAGCGGCATTAAAATCGCCGTCGCCCACCTGGCGCGTTATTCACGCATCTTCCGAACCATGAAGAAGATGCTTGATGACGGAGTGATCGGCCGCCCGCTCACCTTCTACGGGCGCGGCAAGGAGGATGAACGCGGCGGCGGCGAGGATATGATGGTGCTTGGAACCCATAT
>JAVBSA010000124.1:0-4050 GCA_031556915.1 Victivallis sp. | reverse complement strand
GTTTCATCCGCGATTCGCCATCGGGAGTGAGGCCGCGTGCCCAGTCGATCACCATGTTTTTGCCGAAATTGCGGTTATTCCAGAGGGAATGACGCCGCCCGTCGGCGATCTCCTGGCCGTTGTAGAGGAAGGGGACTCCGTTCATGGTGAAGATGATTGCGAGCGCCGCGTCGACGCGCCGGTCGCGTCCGGCATGTTCCGGGCGGGCGTCGTAATTGTCGCTGGCGATGTCATGGTTGTCGAACCCGCGCAGGAAGAGGAGGTTGCGGGCGGTGTTGAAGGAGTGTTTCTCCCACTCTACCCAGAAATCGTTGACGCTTCTTTCGCCT
This sequence comes from Victivallis sp., assembly GCA_031556915.1. Classification (GTDB taxonomy): domain Bacteria; phylum Verrucomicrobiota; class Lentisphaeria; order Victivallales; family Victivallaceae; genus Victivallis. The sequence continues at coordinate 3,721 of JAVBSA010000124.1, read as the reverse complement.
TTCAGGATGGAGTTGAGGGGAAGACTGAAGAAAAAGGCGTAGTTGACGTCGAAGGCGAAACGCTGATCTGCCTCCGGGTTTTCTTCACTTTCGGCGAGCATGAGTACTTCGGGATCAATGGCTTCCATGCGGCGGCGGCCTTCTTCCCAGAATTCGATCGGCACGGCGCCGCTGACGTCGCAGCGGTAGCCGTCGACGTTGAATTCGCGGATGAAGTATTCCATATTCCGCCAGAGATATTCGCGCAGCTCCGGCGAGTCGAAGTTCAATTGGGGGAAACACCAGTGCCCGTAGAGGATTTCACCTTTTTCATCACGTTTCACGAAGTCGGGGTGTTCGTCGAGAAAAACCGCCGTCGGGCCGCAGTGATAGTAAACCAGGTCGAGCAGAACTTTCAGGCCGAGCCGGTGTGAAGTTTGTACAAAGCTTTTGAGATCGTCGTCGGAGCCGTATTCGGGGTCGATTTTGTAGAAGTCGCTGATTCGGTAGGGGTTCTTCGGGTTGTTGAGGCCGGATTCCTTCTGGCGGCGGCTCCAGAATTCGCGGCGTTCGTCTTTGTCCGCCTCGACGATGGGGCAGAGGTAGACGATGTCGACGCCGAGCGAAGCGATGTGGGGCAGAAGTGTTTCCGCCGCCGCCAGCGTGCCGTCCAGGGTGAAGGTTCTCGGGAAAATTTGATAAATAACGCTTTTGCCAAGATCGGTTTTCATTCGTAAATCTCCTTTGGTTGAGCTATATTATAGCAGATAACGGATTTCTACGCAATGCCTGGAATGATTATTTATTTAACCGATGTGATTATTGATGGATTGGATTGAAAATGCGCGCAAGATTCCGGATCCGGAAAGTTACTTCCGGGGCAGGGCGCTGCCCGGGGAATTCCGGCTGCCGGAGAGCATTCTGCTTTACTTTCACGACTGCTCCCACGAGAGGACCATCGTCAGCACCCGGTATATGCTCATTCTGCCGGTTGTTCCGATGGAGTACCGGGTCGCCGGGAATCCGGTTCCGCTTTTGCCGGGGGAGGCGCTGCTGGTCAAGCCTTATTTGCAGCGCAGCGTGCCGGAGACGGGCGCGAACCTCGACCGCCTGATCGTCTCATTCGAGGCGGAGGGAGACGAGGAGTATCTGCCCGCCACTCCCGTCACCGAGGTGACGGAACGTGCTCAAACGCACATCGCAAGGATGGTCTCCGCCTATCGCCGGGACGATACGCTCGGGGCGCTTTTTGAACTGGTTCTGCTGTTGCGCGAACTGGGGCGGTCGCCGCAACAGCGGGAGATTCCGCGAATTTCGGCTGCGGTCAACCTGGTTCTCAACCGGATCAACCAGGAGCTGATCCGCCCCGTCTCCATTAAAATCCTGGCGGAAACGGCGGGGCTGTCGGCGAGCCATCTGCGCCGCCGTTTCCGGGAAGAGGTGGGGATCTCGCTTGGCGAATACCTCGCGGAACGGCGGCTGTCGGGGGCAAAGATGCTGTTGGAGGAAACGGAACTCCCGGTAGGCGAAATCGCCCGCCGCTGCGGGTACGACTCCATCTACGCCTTCAGCCGCTTCTTCCGCAAAGAAGCGGGGCTGTCGCCCCGCGCGTACCGGCGGGAAGAAATAAACTAGAGGCAGTGGGGAGGCGGAGCCGACCGGGTCCAGGGCCTTTCGGCCTTGGCGCGGATTCTCAAGGGCGCGGAGCCCTTGAGTGGAGTTTGAGGCAAAGCCTCAAGTATTCTCGCGCGCCGGTGACGCTGAAAAAGGAAAATTTCGCAAGAAATTTTCCGCCACCAGGCGGGCGACGGTCTGCTTTGACCGTCAGGTCAAACAGACCCCGACCCCTGTCAGGCTCCCACGATTCTGAAAACCGCAACGTCGTGGGAGCCCTGCGGGGCCGTGCATGGCATTTTTGACCTGAACGGTCAAAAATACCGCGTGCGCTCCACGGGAAAAATCCAGATTTTTCCGATGTAGCTGTTTCGCTCCGCGCACGTAACTTGAGGCTCCGCCTCAAACTCCGCCAGCGGTTTCGCCGCTGGACCGCGACCAGCCGATGGGCTGGACCGGTCGGCTTCGCCTCCCAAACTTTTACTTGCATTATTTTTCTTTGATGCTATATTTACTTTAATTCCATATCATCAAGGAAAGGTTTCTTCTTATGACCAAGACAGCTCTGGTAACTGGCGGCGGCCGCGGAATCGGCTCCGGAATTGTGGAAAAACTTGCGGCGGAAGGCTGGAACGTCGCCTTCTGCGGGCGCAAAGAGGAATCCGCCTTCGCGGAACGCTGCCGCGAACTCCAGGTCAAGTACGGCGTCAAAGCCGTTTATTACAGCTGCGACATCTCCTGCGGCGCCGGGCGCGAGGAGATGCTGAAACGCATCCTCGCCGATTTCGGCGGGCTCTCGGCCCTCGTCAATAACGCAGGAGTCGCCCCCGACGTGCGCGCCGATCTGCTCGATATGAGCGAAGAAAGTTTCGACCGCGTGATCGGAATCAACCTCAAAGGCCCCTTCTTCCTCACTCAACTGGTCGGGCGCTATTTTGCGGAAAAAAACATCGCCGGCGTCATCGTCAATGTCGGCAGCGTCTCCGCCACCGTTGCCTCCATCAGCCGGGGCGAATACTGCATCTCCAAGGCGGGCGTAGCAATGGCGACGAAATTGTTCGCCGTCAAAATGGCCGAGTTCGGCGTGCCGGTCTACGAAATCCGGCCCGGCGTCATCGCAAGCGACATGACCAGCGTGGTCAAAGCCAAATATGACAAACTTATCGCCGAAGGACTCACCCTCCAACCCCGCTGGGGCGAGCCCGCCGACATCGGCAAAGCGGTCGCCATGCTGCTCCGGGGCGATCTCGCCTACTCCACCGGGCAGGTCATCAATGTCGACGGCGGCATGGAGGTCGGCAGGCTGTGAGAAAGCTCCACACCCTCGTCATCGGTTCCGGCGCGGCCGGGCTCGCCGCCGCGCTCCGGCTGAAACAGCTCGGCGTCACCGATATCCTCATTGTGTCGGAAGGATTGAAGCGCGGCACCTCGATCAATACCGGAAGTGACAAGCAAACGTATTACAAGTTAGGGATTTACGGGCAGGAGCCCGATTCCCCGCAGTTGCTTGCCCGCACCTTTTTCGACGGCGGTTCCATGCACGGCGACCTCGCTTTGGTCGAAGCGTCGCTTTCGGTGCAATGCTTCATGAATCTCGTCAACCTCGGCGTGCCGTTCCCCCACGACGTTTACGGGCAGTATATCGGCTATAAAACCGACCACGACCCCAAACGCCGGGCCACGAGCTGCGGCCCCTATACTTCGCGCGAAATGTGTCTCGCCCTGATCCGCGCCGTGCAAGCGGCCGGAATCGAAGTCGCCGAAAAACGCAACGTTGCCGAACTTCTCGTCGTCGACGGCCGCGCGGCGGGAGCCGTCGCCTTCAATAACGAAACGAAGGAGTTCGAAACTTATCTCTCTGAAAATACGGTATTTGCGGTCGGCGGCCCCGGCGGTCTCTACGCTTCGAGCGTCTACCCGGCCGGGCACGCCGGGGCGATCGGTCTCGCCCTCAAAGCGGGCGCCAAGGCGCGGAATTTGCCCGAATCGCAATTCGGCCTGGCCTCGACGAAATTCCGCTGGAACGTCTCCGGCACCTACATGCAGGTGCTGCCCCGCTTCGTTTCGACGGCGGCCGACGGCTCCGACGAACGGGAATTCCTGCTCGACCGCTTCGACGCCGACACCA
>JAVBSA010000381.1:0-4813 GCA_031556915.1 Victivallis sp. | reverse complement strand
TAACGAAAAGGTGGTCTGGAACGTCGCCAAACCCGGCGCCGATCTCGAGAACGCCAGCGCGGTCGCCTTCTTCTTCGGCCGCGAACTCGCCCTCCAGCTCGACGTGCCGGTCGGGATCCTCGGCGCTTACTGGGGCGGCACCCGCATCGAACCGTGGACCACGCCCGAAGGATTCAACTCGGTGCCCCAGGTTGCGAATATCGCCCGGCGCGTCAACTCCAAAATCAGCGGAACCAAAGATAACAAGGAGATCAGCGAAAAGGTGATCGCCGATTACTCCGCCTGGCTGGAACGCTACAAGCAGGCCCTCGCCAAAGGCGAGCTGCCTCCGGTTCCGCCGGAATTCCCGAGCGACCAGCTGCCCTACCGCGATCAGCAGCAGCCGACCGTGCTCTACAACAAAATGCTCCGCACCTTCGTTCCCTATGCGATGCGCGGCACCATCTGGTATCAGGGCGAAAGCAACCGCGGCGAAGGAATGCTCTACCGTTACAAGATGCAAGCCCTCCTGAACGGCTGGAAAAACGCCTTCCGCAACCCCGGCCTCAAGCTTTATTTCGTCCAGCTCGCCCCCTACAACTACGGGAACAACCCCGCCGCGCTCGCCGAAATCCAGGAAGCGCAGCAGGCGTTCGCCGACAATGAAAAAGACGCCGGCATGGCCGTCATCAACGACGTCGGCGACGTGAAAGACATCCACCCCGCCGACAAGGAAACCGTCGGCAAACGCCTCGCTTACCTCGCACTCAACCGCGACTACGGCAAAACCGATATCAAAGCGGATTCGCCGCAACTCAAATCCCACAAGATGGAAGGCAACGCCTTCGTCCTCGACTTCGACCACCTGACAAGCTGGAAGGTTCTCGAAGGGAACGATATCCCGAACTTCGAAGTCGCCGGCGTCGAACAGGAATTCTACCCCGCCAAAGTCGAAATCAAAGGAACACAGCTCGTCGTCTCCTCCGACAAAGTCGAGAAGCCGGAACACCTCCGCTACCTGTGGAACCATGTCAACGAAGGCAAGCTCGCCAACGAAGTTGGCCTGATGCTCGGCGCTTTCCGCATCGGCGAAGTGCTGACCCGGGAAAAATTGTTCGACGCCCTCAAGGCCAACAACAAACTCGTCTACGAATATAACCTCAAAAGCGGTTCCGGTTTCGGCGACAAAACCAAAGTCAATTACGTCACCGACAACAGCGACGGCATTACCGGCAACTTCTCCCGCGTAACCTACTTCGCCGTGCTGGAGAAGCAGGACGGAACCATCCAGTTCGTCTCCGCCGCCATGGATCCCTTCACCCGGAACGCGAAACAACTCGGCGTACCGGTGAAGTCCACCGGAACCGCCTTCCAGCAACGCGTCAAAAACCTCAACGTCCTCAGCAACGTCGAAGGCGTTCGCAACGGAACCTTCACCGAAGGAAATATCGAATTCTGGCCGAACAACTACGGCGGGCGCAACACGGCAAACATCCCGGGCGCAGATAACAACAAACTCGATTTCGGCGACGAAAAATCTCAGCCCGAAATCGGTTACGGCTGCATGCAGATCCATAACTTCCAACAGAAACAAACCGTTTTTGCCTACAACAAATTCGACGCGGGCCCCAATTCCGATATCGGCATCGGCAACAGCCCCGGCGAACACCCCGACTGGACCTTCAGCGGTTCCGGCCGGAATCTCAAAAAGGCTACCCTCTACGTCTTCGTAAAAGAATAACCCGTGGGAACCGGAGGAGGCGCTTTGCCCACCTCCGGACTTCTCCAGGCCGGCAAACGAGCCGGCGCCGACGCCTTTTCGGGCTCCGCCCGAAAAGGCTGATTTATTATTGGGGGGGAATGCGGATGGGCCAGGCCTCAAGCCCCGGGGATATCGTCGGACCAGTTGCGGGTGACGGTTTTCCAGTTGATTTGATTTTGCAGCGGAATCATGGCTTTCAGCAGATTGGCAGGCACGATTTCCTGTGAGAAGCAGAGGCGGACTGCGCCGATGAGCCGGTCGTTCCAGCCGAGTTTGCGTTCGGGATCGCGGATGACGCGCTCGACGCTGTCGGCGAGAGCGGGCGAGACCATGCGGACGAGCAGTTCTTCGGCCCAGGCGCGGAAGTGACCGGGGTTGAAATAGTCGTCGACGCCGGAATATTTCCGGCAGAGTGCCGCGCCGCATTCGTCGATCAGGGCGGCGCGGGTGATTGCCATGAGTTCGGGGTGATTGGCGGCCTCGTCCATGGAGTTGAGGTTGAGGGATGAAGCGAGAACGCCGAGCAGGAAATGGGTTGCGTTATGTCCGTACAGCTTGGCTTCTTCGAAGGGGGCGAGGTCTTGCTTGGGGTGGAGTCCTTCGATTCCGACGGATTCGATTCCCGGCGCGCTGCCGGTATAGATGGTGTTGAATGCTTCGACGAGGTGTCCTTTGGGGCATCCGGGCGCCAGGGGCGGCAGGCTTGACTCGGCCGCGTCGAACACTTTGCTCATTTTGCCGATGACGGTATCGAGGTAATGGATGTTGTGGAATTCGCCGACGGCGTTGCCCAGTTCGCGGGCGGCGGTGGTGGAGTTTTCCGAGGCGTAGACATATTTTGGGCTTCGGGAACGGGCGAATCCGGCCGCGAGGTAAGGGGCGGCGAACCGGTAGAAGTTGACCGAAGGCAACGCGGTGTTGACGGCGACGGCTTCGGCGGCGGCTTCTTCGAGTTGTTTCGCTTCCGCGGGGATGGTCGGGTTGTAAATTTCGACCCGGTCGTAGCGGTCGCTCCCGGCTCCGGCGGTGTTGACGGTAATCGAGCCGGATGCGCGGATGGTTGCGACGATTTGCGGATCGACTTCGGCGAGCACGATGCGGTCGAAGTTGCCCCGTCGCGCGCCTGAGACGAAAATCCCGGTCTGAATCGGCCCCGCGCCGATGCCGAGAAACGTTTTCTTCATAATTCTTTGCCTTTCAATTCACGGCTGTTGAGTAGTTGTTTCATTTCATCGAGAGAGACCGCGCCGCCGGAAGCGGTGGCGGCCTTGAGGTTGAACGCCGAACTTGCGGTGGCGATTTTCAGGAGTTCGGGCAGAGGAAGATTTTCATGGACGCCGTAGAGGACGCCGGCGCAGAAAGCGTCGCCGGCTCCGTTGGTTCCGACGATTTCCTCGCGTGCGACCGGCCAGGAGGGCAGAAAATACGCTTCGCCCGATTTGCGCATCGCCAGCGCGCCTTCGGGGAAATGGATGACGGTCAAAGCGCCGACGCCGCTCTCGAAGAAGCACCGGGTGCACCGGATGAGTTCCTCCATATCCCAGGAGCCGTCGTGTTTGCGGATTTCGATGCCGAAGGTGTGCCCGGCCTCCAATTCATTGATGACCAATACGTCGATGTGCTTGAGTGCGGGGAGGACGGTGCGGCGGAATTTCTCCGGCGCTTCGGAGACGAAATCGACCGCGGTCAGGAATCCGCGCTCGCGCATTTCGGCGAGGGCCAGCGCGGCGCAGCTGCCGAATTCCGGGTGCGGTTCATCCAGGGCGTCGAGCAGCAGCAGATAGCCGAGATAGAAAATTTTCGCCGGCACGTCGGCCTTCCGGATTTCATCGCAGCCGAACAGGGCGTTTGCGCCCCGGCAGTGGAAGAAGGTCCGTTTCCCCTCGGCTGAAATCACGTCGGTGAAGCTGGTCGGCGCCTGGGGCGTGCGGAACATGAAAGTAAGGTCGATGTTGCGTTTTTTGATTTCTTCCAGCAGGAAATCGCCGTCGGCGTCCTCGCCGAGCATTCCTGCCGCGTAGAGCGGAATGCCGCTCTTCATGGCCGCCAGGTCGAACAGCACGTTGCAGGGGCCGCCGCCGCCGCCGCGTTCCACCTTGAGGATGTTGCACAGATTTCCTTCGCCCGGCCAGCGGTCGGCTGTTTTGACGACGTCGAGGATCCAGTTCCCCGCGCCGAGGATACCGCGCCGCGTCATTGGGCGAACCCCATCGTGCGATAGTCGCCGGCCAGCAGGAAGACGGGCGGTTCGTCTTCTTCGACCGGGTCGAACCGCGGGCTGCCGTCGACGAAACAGTTGTCGTTGGCGTCGTCGTTGACCATGGAGACTTCGCCGGTGAGCACCATGCCGCACCCGGGTTCGCCGTAGAAACGGTGAGCGTGGATGGGCTCGAGGCAGACGCTGTCGCCGGGACGGAGGATCAGTTTATCGCCGGTGTTCATCGTCCGGCGCATTCCGTTGACGGAGATGTCGAAATCGCCGCCGGCGAGGCAATTGCGTTCCGGGTCGGCGCGGAAGAGTTCGATGACGAGGTTCCCGCCGCCGCGGTTGATGATGTCTTCGCGTTTATGCCAGTGAAAATGGCGCGGGGTGACCTGCCCTTCGCGGACGGCCATGATCTTTTCGGCATAGGGCTTGGGGTATTGCGCGGAACCGGCCAGGCCGTTGCGGAGGGTGAAGAGCAAGAGCCCGGTGTGTTCGAAGTCCCCGGTGCCGAAGGTGGTGACGTCCCACCCCAGCTGGAGGTCGAAGATTTCACCGCATTCGGCCTGGCGCCGGCGCCATTCCTCCGGCGAAAAAACGGCGAACGGCGGCAGCAGGAACTGATGCGACTTGAAAAAAGAGATCGCATCGCGGATGACGGCGTTGACAAAGGAACGTTTCATTTGATTTCTCCCTTGGGTTTTCCTGAGCCAATTGCAAAACTATTTTGTCCGCTTTTGCGTCTTACCGGGCGCTTTTGCCGCCTTGAGGAGCTTTTTTGCGTAGCGCTGCTACGCCTGAAGCTCCTCAAAACGACAAAATCACCCGGTAACCCGGCAAAATCATGACAAAAAAGTAGTTTTGCAATT
>JAVBSA010000369.1:0-5706 GCA_031556915.1 Victivallis sp. | reverse complement strand
AGAACTTCTACATGGCTGAATTCGGGCTCGAAGTCAGGAATCTGTGGATTCCGGACGTCTTCGGCTACTCGGCGGCGCTGCCGCAGATCATCCGCAAAGCCGGGTGCGATTTCTTCCTGACCCAGAAAATCTCCTGGAACCAGTTCAACACCTTCCCGCACAACACCTTCTTCTGGGAAGGGATCGACGGCAGCGAAGTGCTGACTCATTTCCCGCCCGAAAACAACTACAACGCCTTCATCATGCCCAACGAAATGAGCGCGGCGCAGGACCGGTTCAAAGAATCCGACCTGCTGGATGAATACATCAGTTTGTTCGGAATCGGCGACGGCGGCGGCGGCCCCAAAGAAGAACACATCGAACGCGCGCTGTTGTTCAAGAACTTCGAGGGGCTTCCCAAAGTCCGTTTCTCGCGCGCCGACGACTTCTTCAAGCGTCTCGGCGAAAGCGACGCCGTCAAGAACCGCAAGCTCGAACGCTGGGCCGGCGAACTCTATCTCGAACTCCACCGCGGAACATTGACCACCCAGTCGCGCACCAAGCGCAACAACCGGAAGCTCGAAGAATATTTGACCGCGATCGAATTCCTGTGCTCGATGGCGGCCCCCGCGAATTATCCGGCCGCCGAACTCGACAAGGCGTGGAAGACCGTGCTCATCAATCAGTTCCACGACATCCTTCCCGGATCCTCCATCCGCAAGGTCTACGAAGTGACCGAACAGGAACACGCCGGCGTATTTGCCGTCTGCGATAAACTCGTGCACAAAGCGATGGAAGAAATCACCGCTCCGGCCGAGAACTCCCTGACGCTGGTCAACACCCTTTCGGTTCCCTACACCGGGCTGGTGACGCTGCCCGCCGGGTGGGAAGACTGCGAAATCACTTCCCAGGACGGCACGCCCGTCGAAGTCCAGGGGAATCTCGCGCTCGGCAGCATCCCGAACTCCGGCATCGCCGTCTGGAAGCGCGGCGCAAAAAATACCGTCTCCAACGTGATCCAAAGCGAAACGACCGTGCTTGAAAACGCACTCGTCCGCTACGAATTCAACGCCCGCGGCGAAGTCGTCAGCGCGTTCGACAAAGAGGCAAGCCGCGAAACCCTCCGCAGAAACGAGAACGGCAACGTCTTCACCCTCTACGTCGACCGCCCCGCCAACTGGGAGGCATGGGACGTGGACCTCTTCTACGACGAGGAAGCCACCTTCGGCGCCGATTTCATCGCCCGCACCAAGGTGAACGAAGGGCCGGCCGCCAGCTTCTTCACCCAGGAACTGCGCGTCGGCGAAGGTTCCGTCATCCGCCAGCGGATCGTGCTTCGCGCCAACTCCAAACGCCTCGATTTCGAAACCGAAGTCGATTGGCACGAAAGCCGCCGGATGCTCCGCGTGAATTTCCCCGTGGCAATCCAGGCCAACGAAGCGGCATTCGAAATCCAGTACGGATATGTCAAACGCCCGACCCACTCCAACACCAGCTGGGATATGGCCAAGTTCGAAGTGGTGGGCCATCGTTACGTCGACTTCTCCTGCGCCAACTACGGCGTGGCGTTGCTCAACGACTGCAAGTACGCGCACCGCGTCAACAAAGGAGACCTCAACCTCTGTTTGTTGCGTTCGACCAAGTATCCGGACTGGGAAGCCGATCAGGGCAAGCAGATTTTCACCTACGCCTATCTGCCCCACCTCGGCTCCCTCCCCGAATCCAACGTGCGCGAAGAAGCCGTTCAACTGAACCGCGCCCCTTTCGCCTTCGCCAACCGCGCCCCGAAAGTCACCGCGCCCTTCGCCGTACAAGGCAAAAGCCCGGTTACCCTCGAAGTCGTCAAAAAAGCGGAGAAATCAGACGATCTCATTATCCGCATGGTCGAGACCGCCGGCGACAACGCGAAGGTTCATCTCAAAACCACCCTCAGTGACGCGAAACTTCAGGAGACCAACCTGATCGAGTGGGAAGAAGGACGCACGTTCGAGTTCCACAACTCGAGTTGCGAACTCACCTTCAAACCCTTCGAAATCCGCACCTTCCGCGTAAAACGCTGAAGCCGTGGGAACAAGAGGAGGCGCTTTGCCCTCCTCTTGACTCCTCCCGAGCGGCAAGGTGCCGCCGCCGTGACGCGCGTATTTTCCTTTCGACGATGTCTAAAGTAAAATCCGCAGGGCTCAACGATGGTTTGACACTTTCGTGTCAAACATCGCGTTGTTCCATCTTGCTTTTCTTCGCTGTTTTATGTATACTTTACTCATGAACTGAAACATGGGAAAGCATCATGAAACGAGCGTCATTTAAAAGTCTCGCCGAACAGAGCGGCTATTCTTTGAGCACCTTTTTCCGGGTTTTGCGCAATGAGCCCGGCGTCCGCCCGGAAACGCGCGAAGTTGTGATCCGGCTTCTCAACATCCACGGTTATATGGTCGAAAATCGCGTCGGCACCGAAAAAGTCGTCGTTGATCTCTCCGTCGACAACCTTTATGCCGAACGACTCGCGGAAATGATTCTCGCCCGGCTGCGGCAGGAGAATTACCGCACCGTTAAAACCGATTCCTTTTCCCAACCCGCCCGGTTGCGGCGCGAACTTGCCGACGCCGACGTGGCCGTCTTCTGCGGCCTCCCGGCAGCCGGGACGGAATGGCTCCGAACCGCGCGCGACATCAATCCCGAAATCTACCGGGTCTGTATTTTCGGCGAGGATCCGGAACATTCGGATCTCTTTATTGCCGCCGACAATCAGGGGGGCTCGCTTGCCGCGGCCGACTTTCTCTGCAAAAATTTTCGCAGCATCGCCGTCTTTCACAATCCGGACCATGAGGATTCCGCGGAACGCTCGGCGATCTTCTACGGCCGGGCTTTGGCGCGCTATCCGCAGATCCGCTGTGACCTGGCCACCTATCGCGACGAGTGGCAGATCCGGGAGTTTTACCGGAAGCACGGCGAAGAGTACGAAGCCTTTTTCTACCAGAACGGAACCCCATGGGTGACGCTTGCTCCGCTTTTAAAGCAGGACCGCCGGGAAGTTTTCCAACTCCTTTTCAATAATCCGGACGACATCGTTTCGATCCGGAACATCGAACCGCCGTCGAAGCTGGATGCCTACATCGATTTTTCGATCGACCAGATCGGGGATTTCACGGCCTTCTATCTGCGGAACCGCCCGTTGCTCAATTGCCAGCCGCGTCTCATCACACTGCTGCCGACCCAACTGAAGCTCAATAACCGAAAATTCAAAAACGAAGAAAGGATCTGACGATGAACAAAAAACACAGACAGGGAACCGGGAAAAACCATTTCACCCTGATTGAACTGCTCGTTGTGATCGCCATCATTGCGATTCTTGCGAGCATGCTTCTCCCCGCGCTCAATCAGGCCCGCGCCAAATCCAAGGCCGTCAAATGCGTCTCCAATCAGAAACAGCTCGGCACCTATACTTTTATGTATGCCGACGACAACCGGGGGTTCCTGCCGACGCGAAGCGCGACCGGTTCCCCCAAGCCGGTCTCCATGACGCTGCTGTGGAGCTACATCAGCAAACAACCGTACAGTTACAATTATGATTTTCTCGGCAGCGGCAACGGCCTCTACTTCCCCAAGCTCGAATGCATGACCTGTCCGGGAGTGGAGGAACGGTTCGACCTCGCCACGCTCGGCAACCAGCACTTCGGCATCAACAACTTCATGGGAACGGAGGACGAGACGGCGCATTACATCAAGAACCGCCTGATCGGCAAGCTCAAACGTGCGAGTGAACGGCTGCTCTACGCCGATATGAGGTCTTCCGTCGGATACGAAATCGCCATTGTCTATACCGGATACACCACTGCCAAAGGCACGGTCTCCTTCCGGCATCCGGGCAAAACGGCGAACCAGACCTTTTGCGACGGCCATGTCGCCTTATCCCGGGAACTCCCCGTACATGCCGAGGGATTAGGCACCTGGTTCTGGGGCGCGGGCACCAATCCGCAGTAAAAAAAAGCAACGGGAAAGAATTCATCCATGAAGAAAAGTTTCTTCGCTGCCGCGCTTCTGTTTTTCTGCGCCATGCTCGGCGCGGAACCCCTTACGGAAAAGAATTTCTCGAAAGAACCCGGCTTCACCTGGTCCGGCGGAGCCCTGAGGTGTTCCGTCCCCGCCTGGCCGAATGACGGCGAATTCTTCAAAAAAGTGGTCCGCACCGATCTGCCGCCCCCGCCGGCCGGAGAAAAGGTCGAATTCTCCGCCGAAGTCCGCTGGATCGATGCTCCGGCCGAAGCGACTCCGCTGCGCGGCTACATCCAGTTCGCCCTCTTCAAAAACGACGGAAAGACCGATTGGCACGGCATCCATGTCACACCTGCCCACAAAGAGTGGACCAAGGTCAGCCGGATCATCGAAGTGCCGGAACATCTGAAACTCTTCCGGCTGGCGATTGGATTCGAGAAGGCTTGCGGGAATTTCGAAATCCGTAACATCAACGTGAAAGCTCTCGGCCGGGCGTTGAACCTCGCCCGCTATGCCAACCGCACCATCCGCGACGAGGTTCCCGGCGACGGCAAAGGCGGCTGGACCGATCAGGGACCGGCTTCGGACGGGCGTGTCTTCGAATCCTTTTTCCGGCAGACCATGATCGGCGGTGCGCCGTTCCATATCCCGATGGGGAATCCCGATGCAAAAAACATCCTGGTCATGCGTTCCGGACGCAATCCGCAAGGGCCGCCGGAAGTGGAGATCCCGGTCGAACCGATGCGTGCCGATTACCTCTATCTGCTTCACACACTCTCCTACGCAGGCGAAAACGGCGCCTCCGCCGGACGGATCATCGTCAAACACGAGAGCGGCGCGGAGACCGAACTGCCCGTCGTCGCCGGCCGCGACCTCGGCGACTGGTATGACGGCAAGCCTGTAACCGGCGGCAGCGACGCGGTTCAGGCGACTGTGCGCGGCGTCCGATATGTACTCTACCTCACGCGGTATACCCTCCCGCGGACGGATAAGAAGGTCGTTTCGGTGCGCTTTGTCTTCGATGGCGGGGACCAGGTCTGGATCATCTGCGGCGCGACGCTGTCGAAGGAGAAATTCGAGCTTGCCGCCGCTCCGGAAAAGGTATCTTTGACCATCACCGCCAATGAGGAGTGGCAAGTGCCGCTGCGCAAAAGTAACTTTCACTGCCGGCAGCCCGGATCGATCCTGGATGTGCGGGAGTACAGTCATTTCGAGCCGATCACCGAAGAAAACCGCGTCGAACTCCGCGACGGCCGTTTCTACCGCCGGAACGATCCCGGCCGGCCGGTCCGCTTCTTCTGCGCCATGGGAGAAATCCACCTCGGCTTTCCGCTGAACCTGGAGACGGAGGAGAAAATCGGCACCTGGATCGAAGACATGAAGCTTCACGGTTACAACATGTTGCAGATCTACTCCTCCGCGGTGATGAAAAGCATGGAGGAGACCGGAGAATTCAATCCGCGCGCACTGGAACTTTATGATTACATGTTCGACCTCTGCCGCAAAAACGGCATCTATGTCGACTTCATTCTTCTGCCCCGGCGCAGCGGCTTCTTCCCCTACAAGGAGCAGTGGGGCAACGCGCCGTGGCCCTTCGGCGACGAAGAGCCGAATGTCTCGTTCGGCGTCTATTTCTCGCAGAAACACCGCGACAACTGGGAGCAGGGCGTCACCAGACTTCTGAACCACCGCAACCGTTACAGCAACATCGCCTGGAAAGACGATCCGGCAATC